>JAUXCL010000110.1 GCA_030618905.1 Bacteroidales bacterium
ACCGTCACGGGAATTGGCCCATTATCCAGGGTTTTAGCAACTTCAAGCCGGCTTCTGAGGTGTGGAGATAGTTTCCCCCTGACATCACCCAATCCACTCAGGTAGATAATTCTCTTTACACCCTGCTTTTCAGCTGCAAGCCTGAAATTATTGGCAACCTCTATGTCTACGCTTTCGAATTCTTTTTGTCCAAGTAAAAGGGAGTGGATAAGATAATATGCTACATGGATCCCTTCAAGTGCTGATTGTAATTGATCAGGGTTTCTTGCATCTGCTAATACTACCTCAGTATCAGGCCATCGCTCCCGATAATCTGTTGATTCTGAACGTACCATCACCCGCACCTGGTATCCTCTTGACACCAATTCAGGCACCAATCGTCCACCTATATATCCAGTGGCACCCGTAACCAGAATTTTCCCGAGATGAGGCTTGGGCTGTGTTGGTAAATCATACGTAAATCCAGTCTTTACAGGCGGTTTTACTGACTTGAACGAAATTTCATTCATAAAATATTAATATAAATCTAGATAAATATATAAATATTTACTTATATTTACTGTTAAGCTGTAAAACAAAATGTTATGAAATTACCCCAATCCTTTCGAAATTGGACCTCACTTGCCGGAGCCACCATTACAATGATCAGTTTTTCAATGATCCTTTTTTTGTTTATCATCTCTGTAATCTTTGAGCAGGGAGGTGGTTCCTATTTGGGATTATTTATCTACATCGTCTTGCCGGTAATCATGGTTGTCGGGCTCATCCTGATCCCGATCGGTATGCTGAGCAAGCTGCGTAAGGACAAGAAAAGAAAAGTGGTTGAAGAAAAGAAATGGCCTGTTATAGATTTCAATTATTACCGGCACAGAAATGCTTTTATCATATTTGCCGTAGGCACAGCCATTTTCTTATTACTGTCGGCTGTTGGGAGCTACGAGGCATTTCATTATTCCGAATCTGTAGAGTTTTGCGGGACACTATGCCACAAGGTTATGGAGCCGGAATATGTTGCATATCAAAACTCACCCCATGCCAGGGTTTCCTGTGTCCAATGTCATGTTGGTTCAGGTGCGAACTGGTATATGCGCTCAAAACTTTCGGGTCTATACCAGGTATATGCGGTTACTATTGGAGGTTATCCACAGCCCATCCCAACTCCGGTAAGAAATTTACGTCCTGCACGTGAAACCTGTGAAACCTGTCATTGGCCGGAGAAATTTTATTCACGACAATTAATTGTACAGAAGCACTATCTGCCTGATGAGGAGAACACCGAATGGGATATTTATTTGCAGATGAAAACCGGGCCAAGTTACAGTGCACTGGGCTTGTCTGAGGGCTGCCACTGGCATATTAACCCTGATATCATTGTTGAGTATAAAACATTGGAGGACAGCAGGCAGTTTATCCCCTGGGTGAAATACACCAATAAGAAAACAGGAGAATCCAGCATTTATCTTTCACAGGATACCGTGTTAACAGAAAGTCAGCTGAGTTCTCTTGAAACCCGGGTCATGGACTGCATGGACTGCCACAACAGGCCCTCCCATGACTATCACACACCGGAGTACTTCATTAATGATGCAATCACTGCAGGTATCATTCCTAAAGCGTTGCCGGATATTAAAAGTGTGGCGATGGATATTTTAAACGAAGACTTTCCAACCAGGGACAGTGCAATGCGGTATATTGAGAGTGAGATCAACATGTATTATGAAATCATGCATGAAGAGATCTTCATGGAAAACAAGGAAATGGTTGATCAGGCTATTAAAGGGATACAAGCCGAATTCAACAAAAACATATTCCCTTACATGAAAGTGAAGTGGAAAGTATATCCCAACCATATCGGACACCTTGAATTCAATGGTTGTTTCAGATGTCATAATGACCAACATGCCACCAATGACGGGAAGGTGATCTCCATGGATTGTAATTTATGCCATACCATTATCGCGCAGGGCGCTCCGGACACCTTACAGGTCACTTCAATAGATAAGGCATTGGAATTTGTTCATCCCAATGATCCTAATCAAGGATGGAAGGGAAAGTTATGTGTGGATTGTCACAAAGATCTGTATGAATAAGGGAAAACCCTTATTCATTTTTGGCGGCTTTCTTGATTTTATATAATTGAAACACAGCATAGATGTAGTGTCCCCATACACCTGCCAGCATGATGATCAGGGTGATGATCATCCAAAGTGGCGCAATGGGTGTCCACAATTCCCTTTGCGGGCCTTCCCTTTTTTCAGTATGCCAGGGGATGGCCCAATCAATCTGCGCTGAAGCTTCCAGGTTACCATAATCAAAATGCTCTTCAATGCGAGCGATAACAGTGATCAAGCCTGTAGAATCTCCGATCAGGTCAAGGGGAAACTCCATACTGCCGTGGCCATCCTCTTCCAACCAGCCTTCCTCAATGATCATCAAGCTGAACATACGCGGCACATAGAGGTAAATATCATCATCTGCCAATGGGATTTCAGTACCATCCACATCGATAATGCTTCCCTCATATTGAATCATTTTTACAGAATCTTCAATGAAAAAGGAGATATCAATCCAGGCATCTTTGATCGCCAATTCCGCTTCTGCCATCTCAAAGTGATCATCTCCTTCAAACAGCGCTATAAAGTTTATATAACCTTCTTCGTTGACAGGCAGAATTATTGCAGGATCAAGCACTAATTTTGCCTTACCTTTTGCATCGGAGCTAAGGCTTCCCAGTACTACATCAGTTGTATCAGTGTTCACAATAAATGTAACAGTTACACCAACTACAGGTATTTCACCGGAATCGTCATTGGCTGTCATGCTGGCCACCAAAACTCTTGAATCTTTAGCGTATTTCCAGGTGCTAAGCTCCATATAGATCTCCAGTTTACCGTTTTCAGATGCAAATGCGTTTAATCCTGTCATCAATGCTATCATCAGGCAACAGGAGATCAATAAATATTTTTTATTCATACCAAATATCATTGCGGATTATTTAACCAATATTTTCTTGAACAGTGTATTGCGTCTTTTTCTTTTCATGATCTTCTTCAGAAACCTGTATGACAGGCACGAAACGGGTAGCAATGGTAAAGAAAAGGCAGAATGAAGCTATTCCGCCCAATGTCAGCACCCATTCTACCCATGTTCCACTGTAATGGATCCAATCGGGCCTGGTGTCCTGAATAGGTATGTACGGAGATTCCAGCGTAGGTACAACGATCAGGTAACGGTTAACCCATAAGGCCAGAATTACCACAACAGCCGTAATGGTAATCATGCGTATGGTTCTCAGTTTGGGGATGGCGATTACAATCAGGGGTAGCAATACCCCGATATAATTTGAGAAAATAAACAACCAGAAATACCGTTCGAACAGGATACTGATCAGTTGTTCGTCATTTTCTTCTGATCCATACCATTTGGTGAGGTATTCGCTAAAGGTAAAATATCCAAAAAACGCAGCGAGGACCATCATAATAATACCAACATTCACAAAATGCTTTTTTGTAATATATTTTTCGAGCCGATAGATCCTGCGATAAACCCACATGGCCAGAATCAGCACCCCTGTTCCTGAATAAACCGCTGCGATCACGAAATAAGGTCCGAAGATGGTACTATGCCATCCGGGTTGCAATGTCACAGAAAAGATCCAGGCAAGTACTGAGTATACGATAATAGCGATGGCGATGACCATGGCAGCCATGATATCAGTTGCCCGGTTCAATCTTCTCTTTTGTTCCGGTGTGCCGGTATATCCCAGGGCAAGCGCAGAGTATAACTTCTTTCTCCATTTGGGCACATTCAGGCTTTTAAAATCCCTCAGACTGGCAATATCTCTCAACAACGACATATACAGGAAGATAAGACAGCCGAAGATATCTGTGGATATGGCAATGACATCCCAGGTGATGGGTGACTGGATACGGCCGAATATGACCAGGTAATGGAGGCGATCAAGCCGTCCGATACAAAGCAGAATATATAGTGGCCCAATCAACAGGGAAATAATGGTGATCAACTCAGCAATCCTGATGATAGGCTGGCGCCAGGGTGTCCGGAAAAGGTGCATGGTTCCGGAAATCAATGCGCCTGCATAGCTGATGCCCATAAAAAAGATAAAATTGACAATATATACCCCCCAGACCACATTATCCCGCATGCCGGTCACAATATGCCCTTCCAGGATCTGGGTTATCAATGCAAAAATCCCCAGCAGTACAAGGAATACCAGGAAGATAATCCAGATGATGGCTGATTTTCCGGGCCGCTCAAACTGAGGCCGGAACTCATTCAGCATGGTTATGGTTTGCTCTGATGTCTTACTTTCCATTCTTCTTAGATTTTACATATGGTGTATTGTCGTAACGTTTTAATATTTCTTCATCCGGTCCTTCAAATCCTCTTTCGAGAGGGAATTGACGGTTAACCGGAGGTAAATAATATACGCTTGGCCTGGTCCCAAGATTTTCCAGGTAGCGATATCCTGCACGGTCACGGATCAACTCGCTGAAGCGAATTGTTTCAGAACCATTGGTAACAGCATCTTCATAGATATCCCCAAAGTAGATCACGCCCATAGGGCAGGCTTCCAGGCAATAGGGTAGTTTGTTTTCCTTGAGCCTGTCGGCACAGAAAACACATTTTGATACGGTGCCTTCTGTTCCCGGAACAGATGACTCGGGTGAATACTGCAGGGGTGAATCATATTCTTTATGGTGTTTCCAGGCGAAATTCCTTGATGAATACGGGCAACCCGTCATACAAAACTTACATCCAATGCACCTGTCTTTATCCACCAGGACAATACCATCATCTCTTTTATAAGTAGCTCCTACAGGACATACACTCACACATAGTGGATTATCGCAATGGAAACATGGCTTCGGAAACCAGTAAGGAGCAGATTTAGGGGAATCCTGGAGCAATAAGATCTTTATATACTCGTGGTTGGGTGGCAGATGGTGGCCTTCCTGACATTTCTCTACACATTTCCTTGCATTTTTACACTTTGCAAGGTCGATGACCATCACAAACTTCCTGTTCTTTATGCCTTCCCGGGCTTCTTTTTTGATGACTTCCCTGGGTTTAATGCTGGCCCTGTCCACTTCAACAACTTTACCATCGGTGGTAAGGACTTTGACCTTTTCCCCTGTTTCCGGTTCACCGGTACATGAGTTTAGCAAGTTAGCTCCGGCGATGGCCCCTGCTCCGGCCATCAATCCTACCCTGAGGAAATCCCTGCGGCTATTGGTATCTTTTTCTTTCTTTTTACTCACCTTATATATCTATTTAGATAGTTTAATATTTATACTTAAAAAAATGTTGTTGCTCAATTTAATGCCAACCAGTGATCATGGCCCGGAAACTGGCACCTGTGACTTTGGAAATAGTACAAAAGTAAATGTGGATGACCATGAAAACTGAAAGGATAAATCCGGCAATGATATGTACCAGGTCCATGAGATGAATACCACTGGTACCAAAGATCCTATTGATAAAGATCAGATCCGGGAAGATCAGTGCCCACCCTGTCAGGAACAAAAAAGGCATGATAAGATACATGATCAGGATATAGGAAAGTTTTTGCATGGGATTAAACTTCCTTTTAGCATTGATCTCATATGGAGGATTTTCCCCTTTAAGGATGCCAATGGTATAGAACCGGAATTGCTTTGACAATCTTTTGAAACCTCCTTTTATCTTCATCTTATAGCATTTGCCATTGGATGAAAAAATATTCCCAAAGACAAAAAGCAAATAGCTGACACTCAGGATAATTCCGCTGACATTGTGCATCGTAACTGCGAGATTAAACTCCATTATGGAATAATGAGGACTGGAATACTGCATACTCAAACCGCTGATGATCAGGATCAGGCACAGGATGACATTGATCATATGCCAGATCCGTACCCAGATTGGATATAAATACACCTTTTCCATTTCAATCAAGCTATTTTTCGTTTTCATCCTGAGTATAAAGTGAAGCAAAACCCCCATCAATACAAATCCAAAAATAACCAGGCTACTGAGGTTCAAAAAATAATTCCTGTTGGCACCGATCACATAGGATTCGGTTAAAATGGTCGCATTGAAAAATCCGAGCTTATTGCGTTTTTCCTGTGATTGGAACTTGTACAAAGATGCCATCAGGATAGAGTTTTGTGAATGACATTCTACACATAGACGGACGGCATTTTCCTTGTTTTGAATATTATGGGCCACAAGCATGTCGTTTTGGAGCTCAGCATGACACTCGATACAACGCACATTACGAAAATGCAGGCGCTGATTAGGTAGCCAGTTATGTGTTTCAAGAATATTGGGGTTTTCCCTGTCTGTCATTAACTGGTATTTATCAATATCAGCATGACAGCTAAGGCAAATGATATTATCATAGGTAATGACGTCTTTTCTGGGAATATTGGTCCGGGCGCTGATGTGGTATGAATGTGGATTATGGCACATCCAGCAGGTAAAATCCTCATGGTGCATCCTGGAATGTACACTTTGCTCGTATTCCTCATTGATGCGCTCAAAATGATAGTCTTCAAAATTATCATCCCCTTCATGGCAATCCATACAGGTATATTTCAGTTCCATGCGAAGCTCTCCGGAATGAGGAAAGGTTTCGTATTCATAAGAATGACAATCAATGCACTTGAATGAACGATGATTTGAATTGTAATATTCCCCGCTGTCGATGACAAAGTAAGGATTCATCCTTTCCTTCACATCCTTTTCGATCCAATCGTTATAATAGTAATACTTATGATGGCCATGGCATTTGAGGCATGCATCATTTTCCTCATAATAACGGGTTTCTTCCTCCTGGCCTGAAACCACAAATGACAGCAAAAGCAACACAAAGACATGCATGAAGCGTGTGGTTGAACCCGGAGGAAAATAGTACGCAGCCATCTGCTGATTGCTTATTCGGATGTATTGGTTTAATTATTTATTCATTGTCCTCATGTAGTTGACGATTGCCCACTGATCTTCTTCATCGGTGATCTTCTTTTCAAAACTGGGCATTTCATCCCTGCCAACAAATGACTTATAATAGATAGCTCCATCGGACTGACCCTGAAACTCAGCGGTTGAAAAATCTCCCGGAAAAGTTTCAAGCTGGGCTGCCTTTGGTCCGTCTCCCAATCCCATGTTGCCATGGCATGATTTACAATGCTTTGACCAAAGCATTTTACCAACTTTTGCAATACTGGCATCATCTTTATAGGGATTTTCCATTTTCTCATATTTGGCCGGAACTTCCCATGGGCCAGCTTTTTTCTGATCCTGTGGTATGCTAAATGCCATTACCACCAGGCCCGCTGTGATGACAGCAAGAATTGCTAAAACATTTTTTGATTTCTGCATTTTATATTGATTTAATTATTAATAATTACTTATTTAAAAACTCCATAATCGAGTGATATTGAACCCGATGATCAGATCGCCCTTGGTCCAGTCATTCTGATTCAAGGCAACATTATATTGCGGGACCAGGTAATTGGCCGTACCAATGAAGAACTGAAAAGCATGTGTACTTGTGGCTACTTCCCAACCTATATTCATATTGGGTTTCGGTGGATCGTTCAAAGGTACATGCTCAGCAATAGCTTCTGTATTGATTGGCCAGTCAAAATTGAAAATCACAGAGGATTGGGGGCTTATCCTGGCCCGACCGTTGAAATGAAAAGCCAGTTTATCATGTTCCTGTGTGGGTTCAACTTTATTAAAATGCGCAAAACTTCCTGCGATGGCAAG
>JAUXCL010000167.1 GCA_030618905.1 Bacteroidales bacterium
GATGTTCAGAGGGTCGGGACCATGCAAAAAGGCTTCTTTATCTTCTGGCAAAAGATGTTTATTAATTCCACCGGGGATGGCACCTGTTCCATGGATCTTCTTACCGGCAGTAGCCCGGATGATTTCCTGGCCGAATTTACGCATCATCACACCTTGTACTGCAAGGTCTTTATGTTCCAATGCCACTCCAATGATATTTCTGATTGCCGGATCTGCATCGATTCCAAATAACAAATCGGGTGACACCAGGTGGAAAAAGTGCAGGGCATGCGACTGAAATATCTGACCATAATGCATCAGGCGTCTCATTTTTTCACCTGTAGGTGTAAGTCCTTCACCTGTTCCAGCACCAACGATAACATCAAGTGCTTTCGCAGCAGCCAGATGATGGCTTACGGGGCAAATTCCACATAAGCGCTGAACCAATACAGGAGCTTCCCAATAGGGTCTGCCCTGTACAAAACGTTCAAATCCTCTGAACTCAACAATATGTAACCTGGAGTCAGTCACATTATTCTGATCATCAAGATGGATGGTGACCTTACCGTGCCCTTCAACACGGGTTACAGGTTCTATAGTGATTTTCTTTGACATATTTTATATCTCCTATTAATCAAATTTGACAACTTCATAAGGTAATTTCAGCTCATCGCCGGTGATAAGTGCCACGAGTGCATTCCATATCAGGTCTGCCGGTGGGGGGCATCCTGGAAGAAAATAATCGATCTTCACAATCTCATGACAAGTATAGACCCTGTCAAGGATCATTGGCAACTCATCATCGCTGGGCAGGATCTTTTCCTTATTTAATCCCACCGTCGGTCCGTTTATATAGGCTTCTTCGAGGCATTCTTTAACGGGGATGCCGTTTCTCAGGGCAGGCAAACCACCCATGATAGCACATTCGCCCACTGAAACAAGGATTTTGCAATTTTTCCTGAATTCCTTCAGCACTTCAATATTTTCACTATTGCAACACCCGCCTTCAATGAGGCCGATATCACATTGCTTGGTAAAAGTCTTAATATCATCTACAGGAGACTTATTAAATTCTACTAATTCAATCAGCTCTAAGATCCTTTCATCAATATCCAAAAGAGACATATGACAACCGAAGCATCCTGCAAGAGAAGTTGTTGCTAAAACTGGTTTACTCATTTTGCTTTCTCCTATATTTAATAATTAATTATTTTCAATATCACTACCAATCGGCTTCTTATCGAATTTCCGTTCTCCAATTGGGATATTATAACCTGTTTCTTTTTTCAGGATGGCTCCGACAGGGCAAATCTCCATGGCTTCCTTAGCTTCCTGCCCGGAAAATTGCGATGCGAGTTCATTATCCATCGAAACATATAGATGGTCTCCTCCCCTGCTGTTATAAGCAAACACATTTTTACCATTTTTGGTAATGGTACGAATGCAGCGCTTGCACATGACACAGCGGTTGCGGTCATGATAAATCAACGCTGTGCTGGCATCAACACCCTTGATTGGAAATTCATATGGAAATCTGGGTACCATCATCTGAAAACGATATCCAAGGGCCTGTAATTCACAGTTCCCACTTTTTTCACATGAGGGACAGAAATGATTTCCGGAAACAAACAATACTTCAATGATTGCCTTACGAAGCTCATTCAGGTCCGGGACGTCGTTTTCAACGATCATACCTTCAGCCACAGGTGTAGTACAAGCAGTCAGGTTTCTGCCATTCACTTTCACGTTACATACGCGGCATGATCCGGCTGGTTTTACACCGTCAACATGACATAGTGATGGAATGTAGACACCATTAGCCTTTGCAGCTTCAATAATTGATTGTCCAGGCTCGGCATAACAATCTTTCCCATCAATGACAAATTTTATTTTATCGTTATTATTCATATTGTTTAATGCTTTAATGTTCAAACTTAATTAATGAGCTTTGATATTGGGGACTCTACCAACAATTTCACATGAATCGGCAACTGCTTTCTCCATGTCGAAAGTAGAAATGAATTCTTCGTCAGTTTTTATCAGGTCTTCGTATAAATTCCTGAAGTTTTCAATAGTTGTAAGGATAGGATTGGCCGCTGTTTGTCCCAGGCCACACCTGTTGGCTTCCTTTTCAAACTTTCCCCAGGCATATAGTTCATCTATATCGCTCTTTACACCGTTTCCACTCATGATCTTCAATAATTTGTTTTTCAGGATCACGGTGAGCGAACGACATGGTCCACAGGAACTGCATGATTCTTCGATAAAGAATTCCATGAAATTCAGCACGAAATCTTTGAGTAAATCACGGTTCTTTCCTATGACAATCATGGAGCCACCGGTTGCAATATCTTCAAAAGCAATAATCCTGTTGAACTGTGATGGATTGATACATGTACCGGATGGTCCTCCAACTTGTACTGCCTGAACAGATGATGCACCAACCATGTCAAGCATTTCCTTGATGGTCATTCCCCATTCAATTTCATATACACCTGCATTTTTACAATCACCCGAAATACTCAACAGCTTGGTCCCGGCTGATTCTTTAGTACCCATCGCCTTGAACCAATCAGACCCGTTTAAGATGATCTTGACAATGGAACCCAGGGTCTCAACATTATTGACAACAGTAGGCATATTTTTGTACCCTTTCTGCACAGGGAACGGAGGACGGTTTCTGGGTTCTCCACGTTTTCCTTCCAGGGATTCGATCAAACCAGATTCCTCCCCGCAAATATAGGCTCCTGCTCCCAGCTGGATCCTGATATCAAAATTAAAACCGGCTTTCCCGGCAATATTGTTACCCAGAAGATTCAGGTTGCGCATTTGCTGCAAAACATTCTCCAGGTAATCTTTCATGTATTTGTATTCGTATCGGAGATAAAGAATGCCTTCTTTGGCATTCAAAGCATACCCGGCTATGATCATTCCCTCAAATAATAGTTTTGGAAGTTCAGTCAGGATCACCCGCTCTTTAAAAGTTCCTGGTTCTCCCTCATCAGCATTACAAACCAGGTAAATTTCCTCTCCCCCTGATTGACGACAGAATTCCCATTTCAATCCTGCAGGAAATCCAGCGCCTCCACGGCCACGGATATTGGACTTCTTAACTTCATCAATAATATGCTCAGGAGTGCAATCAACTGTCCTTCTTATTGCCATCCCAACTTCATAGTCGGAAAAGAGAACCGGGCCTTTTTTGCGGATATTGTTATTGACCATAGATTGTATATCCTGATTTTTACCATCTCCGTACTCTCCATGCAATTCATGAATATCCTTTCCGTTTTTGAAACCCTTTACCAGCTCTTTAACTTTAGCAGGGGTCAGTTTTGTAAAGACCACGCCATTGATAAGTGCCGCAGGTTCCTGGTCGTTCATACCAATATCAGCGGTGTCCCATAATCCAATCAAACCATCATCGCTCACCGAATTAAAACCGGTACCCACCTCCTTTTCAAAAGCTTTCGCGACATCTTCTCTGCCCATGATATTGGCGACAGCACTATTGTTCAGGTAAATAGCGAACTTGCCGGCTGGCTCTTTGGTGAAGAAATGATAAAAGCTCATTGTTTGTTCCACATCAACCCTGGAGATATCGAGATGATCTGCAATAACATCAATAGCTTCAGCAGGTACGCAATTGTATACACCCTGAATGTCAAGGAGGATATCCATTAAGCGTCCTCTGTCATTACTGTACTTTTTAATTAAACTTTGGATTTTTTCTTTCATACAAAAACAAATTGAGGGAAATTAAAAATTCTGCAAACTCCTGTTAATTTTTTAACAACGCAAAATTAATTTTCTTTTTATTACAAGCAACCCGCATAAAAAATTTAGAACCATTTCAAATTATACCATATATAACAGGTAAAATTAAGACATTTTTCCAGTTCGAAAAAATGATTAAAATAATTTCTTTAAACCGGCACACTGAATCGAATTTTTTCATATATTTATTACTGATAATCAATGAATAGCAATATACCAGCCCCACTGGCATGAGCAATCCGGAAAAAATTGGCAAATGGTTGAAAATACTACTGTATCTATTTACTATTCACTCTTTTACAGCAGGTGTTTTATTAATTATCTTGCCATCTGAATCCCTGATGTATTTTGGATTCGAAACAATCAATCGTTTTTTTACAACCCAAAGCGGTGTCTTTCACATTGTCATGGCTGTTTGCTATCTGCTGTCAGCACTAAAACTGAATGAAGCCTCCCTGATGATTCATTTCATCATCATTGCTAAATTCCTGGCAGCTATTTTTCTTTTGACATATTATTTTTTTGTAACCCATATTTTGTTCGTTTTGATTTTTGGATTTGGCGACCTGGCAATGGCCATCATATTGTTCATGATCTATTCATTGTATAAAAGGGAGAATCATCATCAATAATGAAATATAAGCAACAGACCATTATTGTTACCGGAGCCTCCGGCTTTATCGGAAAAAGTTTTCTTGAATATACCAAGGACAGGTTCTCCATAATTGGCATTGCGAGGAGATCGGGTCATGAAGCCGGTATTCCTTATCATCCAAATATTCAATGGATCCAATGGGATATTTCCAATGGGGACCTGATCAATGAAATTGCAGATTACATCAGGGAGCAGGGCGGAGCAGATTTTGTTGTCCACCTGGCGGGTTATTATGACTATGATTATAAAGACAAACCTGAATACTTCAGCACCAATATCCAGGGAACGAAGAATGTCCTGGAATTATCAAAATTATTGCAGGTTAAGCGATTCATTTTTGCAAGCTCAGTCGCAGCATGTGAATTTCCTGCAAAAGGAAAGGTCGTTGATGAACTCACGCCATTGGATGCCAAATATTCTTATGCTGAAAGTAAACGCAAGGGCGAGGAATTGCTTCAGGAATATAGCGAATTTGTGCCTGGATCATCAGTAAGATTTGCAGCAATTTTCAGTGACTGGTGTGAATTTGCGCCCCTCTACAAATTTGTTTCCACATGGTTATCAAAACAATGGAACCATAATATATTGGGAGGTAAGGGTAAGTCAGCCATTACTTATCTTCATATCATTGATCTCATAAAGCTGCTACTGACCATCATCAAAAAAAGTGATACTCTCCCTGCTTATGACACTTACATCGCCAGTCCGGATACCCCGGTGAATCACCTGGATTTATTCATGACCTCTACCAGGGAATATTTTGGCCAGGGCAAAAAACCCATGATGGTTCCGAAGGCATTTGCCTATCCCGGAATCATCGTAAGGAATTCAATGCATCGTATAGGTTTGATTACAAAACCCTTCGAACAGCTATGGATGCTAAAGTATGTTGACCAGGAACTTAAGATTGATGCCTCATACACAAGATCACAATTAAACTGGGTGCCTACTCCAAGATACCTGATTCTCAGAAGGATGCTTTTTTTATTGGTGAACAATAAAAATTTTCCCAATGA
>JAUXCL010000180.1 GCA_030618905.1 Bacteroidales bacterium
AAGGGGTATTACACAATGAAATAGTTAGAAAGGTGCAGAAAAGAAATAATGATTTTATTGCTTCCTGGATAGCATTATTCCGGGCAAATGCTCTCCATAGAAGAGTTCGCAAATTGATATGTTTGGGTTGTGCTATCAAGTACTATTTCTTCCTGATTATCTGCCTCAATATATGCAAAAAATTTAATATATGAATAAATTGTACATTGTAAATACAGAATTGTAAATTACACCGGGGTGCGGCCCTTCGACCGGCTCCCCCCGAAAGATTCAGCGAAGCTAAACCTCCTGTTTCAATATGTAGCCACCAGGTCTTTTCCGGCCCCTGTTAGATGCTGCCGCACCAGCTATTCTTTAACTACCTTGACATTGAACAGTGTCCCTCCAGAGTCGCGAAGCTGAATAAAATATATCCCGGAAGGGTAGGCCTGGAGATCAAAAGAATATTCTTTAACACTTCTGCCGATACTGCCTTTGTCAATTATCTGACCCTTAATATTCATAAGTTTATAATTAAATGGGCCATGCTGAGGTAATGAAATGCTTACCTGACTGTTGCTTGGAACCGGAAAGGCCTTTATTTCATGCCGTGTATATTCCGGGTTAATACCATAGGTGAGATCAGTACAGCCTACCATGCTGAACTCAGCTGCTGAAGCCCAGGCATTCCCATTTACCTCAGACAAAGCGAGCAAGCGGAAATACTTTCCGATGATACCTTCAGGAAAGTCGATACTTTGCGGAGCAGAGGTGTTTTCAAAAGAACCGATGCTGACAGCGTCTCCCCAGTTGAATTGGTCCTCGCTGACGTAAAGTTCATAGTCTTTAATTCTTCCATTAACACCATCCTGCCTCGTAAGATATGTAAAAGAATATATCCTGTAGGTATCTCCAAGGTCAACCTGGATCTCATGCGGGTAAGGATCACTTCCTGTGCTCCACCGGGTATGCCAGATGGTTTCCGGATCATCATCGAAGCTCATAATGGCCAGCCCGGGATAATTGGTTTCTTCACTGTCAACATAAACCAACTCCCAGATATCCTTTGGAAGATCGGCCGGGTTGCTGCAATCCTCTATTGAGGGGCAGGTGCTTGTGGTGAACATGTCGGGGATGGTTTTACTGTAAGTGTTACCGTTTTTGGTGATGTTTAGCGTAACGCTGTATGATCCCGGATTTCCCAGCACTACCCTTGGATTTCTCATATTCGTATCTTCAATATAAACAGGATCGGGTGTGATGTTCCATGTCCATTCGGCGCCCTCATGGTTCATAATACTATGGTCCTCGAAATACAGGGTGTCGAGCATACAGTTAAAATAGGATCGTTCCACCCATGGATTGATGACAGGTTCAAATTCCGGTTCTTTAAGCGTCGATTCCCAGATTCCTCCGCTCCCTGCGACCCTTAACTTTCCATCCCTGAAAAAGGGCATTGCCATGTTCACTGACATCCCGGCAGGATAATCTGTGTCGAATGCGGCCCAATCATCCAGTTCTTCAGTGCGGTAATAAACTCCTGCAAGTGATCCGCCGCGTGATGTTGTGAATAAATATACGATATCCGATTGGTTATCTGAGGGTTGTACGCAAATGCATTTGGTGTATTCTGAAAGGGTGCCTGTCCATTCTTCCCAGCTGTCGCCACCGTCTTCAGAGCGGAAAACCTTGCCGATATCGCTCGACCAGGTGCCATTTTGCAGGCAGGCATAAACCAGGTTCTCGTCATAAGGTGAGATGGCAAAGAATAATTTTCCTTTCCAGTAACTTGTACCATTAGGACTGCTGCACAATGCGGGTTTTAGGCTCCAGCTTAATCCTCCATCTTCACTCTTATACAAACCCTGATTTACAACATCAGCATAAAAAATATCCGGGTTGCTATAACTGATCTGCAGGTAGCGTACCCTGTTTGGGAAAGTATATAGCAAGTCATAGGAAACACCCAGATCAGTGCTTTTCCAGAATCCATTCTCTTCGCCAAGGTAAAAAGTACCATAATAATTCGGATGGGTTACCAGGTTTCCCCTTCTGCCACCATACTCATCCATATTGGGATATTTACTAAAGATAAACCTTCCTTCAGGTGCTGACTCGGCTGTAGGCGGAAGGATCCAACCATTGCCCAGGTCATTAAAGGCAGCATGCCTGCTTCTGCCCTGTACCATCCATCCGGTGGGCGATTCGGCACCGCCCATGCGTAATGCTTTGGGCTGATAAAAATCGGCAATGGCGGTATTTCCATTATGGTACCTGCCCCCAACAACGATATCCTCGTTCCATCCCTGGTCAAAACCCCACATATCAGAACCAATCAGGTTATTTATCCGAACATGATAATTCGATTGCAATAAAAAGTTATCGCTTGTGAAATTCATTCCACCATCAGTAGAAACCCAGGTATTTCCTGTGGGAAGCATTTTTATATCCTGAATATCCGGATGAATGCTGAAATTCCCTGAATAACCCCCGACGGCGGAGAAGCTGTTTCCTCCATTCAGTGATTTAAAAAGTGTCGTGGTGCCCACAAGAATGATGTCCGGATTAATAGGGGAGACGTCAAGAACGAGATCAAAATACCCCTGTCCGTTGTTCATTCCGAACGATGATGTTTGTCCTGTTGCCAACAGGCTCCATGACCAGTTCCCATTATCAAGGTTGCCCTGATAAAGATATGGTGTATTGTCTGAACTCAGCATAATAACCCACAGCATGTCCGGGTTGGCAGGGCTCACAGCCAGTAAGCCCCCACTTGTCTCATTTATGGAAGACGGAAATGAAGGTTCAAGACTGAAGCTCTGGCCTCCGTCATTTGAAACGGCAAGAGCAAAATTGTTTCCACTCCTGGTCAAAGCATAGATAATGTTATGATCATCCGGTTTGATATCTATATCCCAGGAGGAGTCGTACCATTTTTGTGCCCAGGTATTTCCACCATCTGTGCTTAGATGGACTCCGTTTGATGAGGAAGAAATTATTATTTGCGGATTCGCATCATCTATCTTCAATCTATTCGCATAGAACAGGCTTCCACTTGATAATAAAGGGAGCCAACTCTGGCCTCCATCCGTAGTTTTATGCAGCTGGTTCCCGGCCGAGACATATACGATATCCGCATCATTGGGATGAATGGCCACAGCGGTAACAGCCCCACCAAAAGGATATTCAGGAACAAGCAATTGCCAGCTCATCCCGGCATCATTGGTCTTATTCACATAGCCGGTTTCCGTACCGCAGTATAGTATATTATGATCAGATGCTGCCACATCAAATGAATACACATTTACCTGCCAGGGACAGGATAGCGGATCGTTTGAGGAGCCCGATTCATTCAGCCAGAATGTTTCTTTGGGCCCAAGGAAAACCCAGTTTGATTCATCTCTTGTATTAGCTTTTTTCCGGGCATTCACCTGGGCCTCATTCAAATTCTTATAATAAGAGCTGAGGCCAGGAAGAGAGATAGTTCCGTCACTTTGAGCATAAGGCCCAACTGCACGATTCCAAAGTTTGAAATATCTGGTCAAAGGATCCTTAATGTTTCCATGTTCCTGGATATAAGAATCATATTTCGCGGTAATCTCTTCATAATTAACAGGATATTCATACAGCATTTTCCCCCATTCGGGATAACTGTTATCAAACGCAGGCTTATAATCCCGGATAAGGCCGGGGAAATAATCATAAGGAGTAAAAATGGCCTGGGCAGATGCGCCCAGACACATGATGGTAAAAAGCAAGATGCTTAATGACCCGGATATTAAATTTTTCATGTGCGGCAGTTTAGAATTCTGATCCAAAAGTAATTCAATTAGCTGAATAGTCTAATCCGGCCGATCATACTTACAACAACCAGGCAGTTCATTATAAACATCCTCTGCTGCTGTTTGGTTCTCTGTATCATGGCCGACAGCGGCAATTGATTATTCCTTTCCCATGTCCATATTACCGTGATCATGTCCCGTTGACACTTTTCCACCTTCAGGGTTCATCATACTTGGTTTTCCAGCCAGTTGAGATGCGGCATCAATTTTAAATACACCATTCATCACTATTTCTTCACCTTCATTTATTCCTGAGAATACTACATAAAAATTTCCTGCCTCCGGTCCGGGGATTATCTCGCGATATGTAAATGAAGGCGTTTCCCGTCCGGGAACTTTTATGTAAACAACTGCACGTTTACCTGTCCAGAGTATTGATGATTTTGGAATCAGGAGTTCATTTATATTTTCGTCAAGCCTTGATTGAAGGATTCCATTTACAAACATTTCTGGCTTTAGAGTAAGGTCAGCATTCGCAACCTCCACACGCACCTGTGCGACCCTGGTTTTGGCATTAATAAAGGGGTCGATATACTTTACTTTTGCAGAAAATATCCTGTTTGGCAGGGATTGTAAAGTAAATGTCAGATTATCACCTAATTTAATCCATGGCAAATCGCTTTCATAAGCATCAAACATTACCCAGACATTCTTCAGGTCAATAACCTCGAACAAGGGTGAGCCTTCTTTTACATAATCCCCAACAGACACATGACGCATTGTTACAGTCCCACTGATTGGAGAAAGGACATCAAAATACAAGCTGGGTTCTCCCGTTTCTTCAATTGCAGTAATCTGTTCCTCAGTCAAATCCCAAAGTTTAAGTTTGCTCCGTGAGGCCTTATAGAAAGATGGGTTTGATTCTTTATATTTGACAGCTTCAATTAATTCTTTTTGTGCTGTGATCAAATCCGGTGAATAAATATTGCCTAATTTTTGACCCTTCCTGACATGTTGGCCCGTATAGTTCACCGACAGCGATTCAATTCTCCCTCCAAAACGAGCAGTGAGTTCAGATATATTACGTTCATCTGGTTTTACTTTTCCTAAGAGATGTATGGTTTTTTCCGGGATACCACGATGGACGATCATTGTTTGCACATTTGCCAGCTCAATGGCAGATTGAGTCATTTGAATTTCACCAGGATCAACATTCTCATCATCCGATTGCAATGTGTTTACCGGTATTAAATCCATGGCACAGATCGGGCAAAGTCCAGGTTCATTTTGCCTGATTTGCGGGTGCATCGAACAGGTATATATTGTCTCTTTATCCTGCTGCTCCATTTCATGCTTATGTGCTTCATGAT
>JAUXCL010000117.1 GCA_030618905.1 Bacteroidales bacterium
ACGGTGAACGGTGAACGGTGAACGGTGAACGGTGAACGGTGAACGGTGAACGGTGAACGGTGAACGGTGAACAGATAATGAATCTATTTAACAGTTTAGCAATTTAACAATATAACAGTATAACAATATAACAGTATAACAATATAACTGTTTAGCAATATGATGCAACCTTTCCTTTTAACAACCTGTCTTAGAACTGGAATCTGCGAAGAAAGCGATATTAATATTGAAATGATGTTCTGAAATTGTTTTTAATAATATTTATACATTTGTAAGGAAGAAGGATTAATCAAAAAAATCGGATATGGAAGAGCAAGATAAAAAAGACATGCCCAGAGAGAGAGAGGAGATTTTTTCAAGGGTAATCAGGGCAGGGAAAAGAACGTACTTTTTTGATGTTAAGGCCACAAGAGCGGGTGAGCATTATTTAACAATTACCGAAAGTAAAAGACGCTTCAACAATGAACAGGGAAAATTCTTTTACGAAAAACACAAATTGTTCCTCTACAAGGAAGATTTTGAAAAATTCACCAATGGTTTGTCTGATGTCGTACAGTTTATCGATACAGGAGAAGTTCCTGAAAGTCTTGAGCTAAATGAACCCTCGATCGACAAAAAGCATACCGATGTTGAATTTGAAGATCTCGGGAATGAAGAAACGGAAGTTAAAGAGGAAGATACTGAGTTATAAAGCATCAACTATAATTCCTTTCTTATTGCTGTCGAACTGACAGCTGTTTTCTTAACAATTTCCACCCTTGCAGTTAATAACTAAATCTGCAAGAACCTTAATTAGTTTATATACAATATTGTATTTTTGTTCTGTAATAACCTTTATTATTCATCTTCTGATATGGGAAAAGTCATTGCAGTGGCCAACCAAAAAGGTGGAGTTGGCAAGACTACTACTTCTATGAACCTCGGTGCAAGTTTCGCCGTTCTTGAATACAAAACATTAATCATTGATGCTGACCCTCAAGCCAATGCCACATCCGGACTTGGTTACGACCCAAAGGCTGTGAGTATCAGTATTTATGAATGTATCATTGACAATATTGACCCGCATAAAGCCATCCTTGAAACCAAAACTCCCAACCTGTCTATCCTGCCTGCCCATATTGACCTGGTGGGCGCAGAAATAGAGATCATCAACCTGCCCAAAAGGGAAATGATGATGAGGGCAGTAATCGACCAGATCCGGGATGAATATGAGTTTATTATCATCGATTGCTCTCCTTCTCTTGGATTGATCACTGTCAATGCCCTCACTGCTGCCAATTCAGTCATCATCCCTGTTCAGTGTGAATACTTTGCCCTGGAAGGTCTTGGTAAATTACTGAATACCATCAGGATCGTGCAAAGCCGCCTGAATGATGACCTTGAAATTGAAGGTATATTACTTACCATGTTTGATGTCAGACTCCGACTTGCCAGACAGGTATTGGAAGAAGTGAAAACGCATTTTCAGCAGATGGTCTTTGACACTGTGATACACAGAAATACCAAATTAGGAGAAGCTCCCAGTTTTGGTGAGACCATTATCATGCACTCGGCAAGCAGCACCGGGGCCATCAACCATTTGAACCTGGCCAGGGAAATTTTACAAAAAAACAAACTAACCCAGATAGACCAGGAAGAGAAAAGAATTGACTACGTAAATGAAAACTAAGAGGCAAGCATTAGGAAGAGGTCTGGATGCCATTCTGCAAAGCCCGGATGCAGATCTCCGTTCCAAGGAGATCGCACAGAACTATGTGGTAGGCGCAATTGCCAATATCAATATCGATGACATTGAAGCCAATCCCTTTCAACCCAGGAATAGTTTTGAGAACGATGACCTTGAAGAACTGGCCAGTTCTATCAGGGGACAAGGAATTGTTCAACCCATAACGGTTCGAAAGATCGGGTTCAATAAATTCCAGCTCATTTCCGGAGAAAGAAGGCTTCGGGCCTCCAGGATGGCAGGCCTCAAAGAAATCCCTTCTTATATCCGGGTTGCCAACGATGAACAGATGCTGGAAATGGCATTGATTGAGAATATCCACAGGAAAGACCTGAATCCCATTGAAATCGCAGCCAGCTATCAGCGCCTCGTTGAAGAATGTACACTTACCCATGAAACCCTGAGTGACCGTGTTGGCAAAAAACGGGCCACCATCACGAATTACTTGCGATTGTTAAAGTTACCGGCTGAAATACAGATTGCCATCCGCGATGAGCGGATAAGCATGGGACATGCGAGGGCACTTATCAATATCATCGACATCGATGCCCAGCTGAGGTTACTCAGGAGAACCATACAGAGAGGTCTGTCAGTCCGCCAGGTTGAAAGCATGGCCAAAAATATTAAACAGCCTTCAGCGGCCAGGGCTCCGTCCGTTTCCATGATGCAAACAGCCTATTTACCAAAACAGGACCTGCTCGCAAGGAAACTAAATGCAGATATTAGCTTTAAAATCAATAATAAAGGCAAAGGAAATATCGTTATTCCGTTTGGATCGACAAAAGAACTGGACCAGTTGATCGATAAGCTAAATAAGTAATGCTGCAAGCCTGCGAATAAAAGTCAAAGGGCACGCTAACCAAACTATACAGCATTGAAAAATAAAGCAATCGAAATAATTGCATTTTCCTTGATATTCACCCTGGTGAGTGGAACGCTCATCTTCTGTCCGAACACCCTTCACGCGCAACAAAGCAATCCGGCAGACACGGTGATGGTAAAGAAGCATTCTCCCACAAAAGCATCCATTATGTCGGCTGTGCTACCAGGCCTTGGCCAGGCCTACAATAAGAAATACTGGAAGATTCCTATTATTTATGCAGGCTTAGGCGCTTTTGCCTATTTCATCGTTTCCAATAACAGTGAATACCAAAAATATAAGGACGCATACAATTATGTGATCAGCGGGGATACTACATGGACCGACAATGATTATGCAAAAAAGTACACTGCAGATCAACTTCAACAGAGCAAAAACTATTATAAAAGGAATAAAGAGTTGAGTATTATTCTTGGGTGCCTGTGGTACATCCTGCAAATCGTTGATGCCAGTGTGGATGCTCACTTTTTTGAATATGATGTTACAGACGACCTCTCTATCAGGGTTGATCCCATGTTAGAGCCGCAAAAACAATTCAATTTTAATGGTACAGTTCAAGGTGTTAAGTTAACTTTTAAATTTTGACGTGTGAAAATTGCAATTCTTGGCTACGGAAAGATGGGCAGGGAAATTGAAAAGCTGGCCCTGCAGAACAAGCATCAGCTTATCGTAAAGATTGATTCTGAGGAAGATTGGGAAAAGATGGGGCCACAATTGAAAGAGGCCGACGTGGCTATCGAATTCAGTATGCCCGGTACGGTAATTTCTAATATTAAAAAATGTTTTGCTGCCGGGATCCCGGTTGTGGTTGGAACTACAGGCTGGCACGAGCGGGAAAGCGAAATCACAGCACTATGCAATAATTCGGGCCAATCCATGTTTTTTGCTGCCAATTTTAATATAGGCGTAAACATATTTTTTGAGATCAATAAGCGCCTTGCAGCACTGATGAACCATCAAACACAGTATCATCCTTACATTGAAGAGATCCATCACTTGCAAAAAATTGATCAGCCAAGTGGTACAGCCATCAAGCTTGCCCAGGATATGATCCAGGCTCTGGACAGAAAATCAATATGGGTGAACACCAAACCTTCTGAGTCCAGGGAGCTGGAAATCAAATCCTTTAGAATTGACGAGGTGCCCGGCAATCACATTGTCAGGTATGTGTCTGATAATGATATGCTTGAGCTCAGGCATGAAGCAAAAAACAGGAAAGGATTCGCCCAGGGTGCTTTAATGGCAGCGGCATGGCTCATGGGTAAAAAAGGTGTGTATGGAATGCATGATCTACTGGGTATTTGACATTCCATTCTTAACAAAATTTAACAAAATGAGCACCCGTAACATACATTATTACATTACTTTTGGGGGACAAAACGACGACTTATGAGTATTTTCTCGATATTATTCCTGCTAACCTTAATATCATCGATCATTGGACTATACAAGATCTTTGAAAAAGCCGGGCAACCCGGTTGGTATGTACTGATCCCATTTTATAATTTTTACATCTGGCTCAGGATCATCAAGAAACCTTTGTGGTGGTATATTTTCATACTGATCCCCTTTATCAATGTTTTCATGGTCTTACTGATGATTGTTGAGGTGTTGAAATGCTTTAATAAGCATGGATTGGGAGAACAGGCATTAGGTGTGATCTTCCCATTTGCTTACCTTCCTTACCTGGGTTTTTCACCAAAAGAAAAGTATTACGATCCCGACAAAGCAGAAAAGATCAAGAAAACCTGGATACGGGAGTGGGTTGATGCCATCATCTTTGCCGTTGTAGCTGCAACGATCATCAGGATATTCTTCATTGAGGCTTATACCATCCCTACATCTTCTATGGAAAAATCATTGTTGGTAGGGGATTACCTCTTTGTCAGCAAAGTCAGCTATGGTCCGAGGGTACCCATGACTCCGCTGTCATTTCCCTTTGTACATCATACACTGCCTTTATCGAGCACAACAAAATCATACCTGGAGTGGATTAAATTACCTTATTACCGCTTTCCCGGGATTTCAAATATAGAACATAATGATGCCGTCGTATTCAATTACCCTGATGGTGATACCTTATCGGTGAAATTCCAGAGTAATATCAGCTATTACAGCCTGGTCAGGGAGTATGGCAGGGACCGGGTTAGCAGGGATACCAGAAATTTTGGAGAGATCACAGCCAGGCCGGTTGACAAACGGGAAAACTACATCAAACGCTGCATCGGGCTGCCGGGTGATACCTTAAGTATCATAGAGCAACAGGTTTATCTCAATGGTAAACCCGCAGAAAATCCTGACAAGCTGCAATACAAATATATCGTCAACACCAATGGCTCAAAGATCAATCCTAAGATCCTTGACAGGCTTGAAATTACTGAAGGTGGCAGCACATCCAACCGGGGAGAATTTGTCTTCTTCCTGACTGATGAGGTGGCTATTGAGCTGAAACGTTTGCCAAATGTTAAAAAAGTCACAAAGTACCGCGAACCGGCAGGAAAAAAGAACAATGACCTGTTCCCGCATTATAGCAAATACGATTGGAACCTTGACAATTTCGGACCACTCTATATTCCAAAATCCGGTGATATCATCTCTTTAAATTCTGATAACATCAATATATACAGAAGGGTTATTGAAGCTTATGAAGGCAATACACTTCACGTAAAGGACGGCAAGATTTATATCAATGGCCAGGAAGCAGATTCCTATGCCGTTAAAATGAATTATTATTGGATGATGGGTGATAACAGGCACAATTCAGCGGATTCACGCTACTGGGGCTTCGTTCCGGAAGATCATATCGTGGGCAAAGCGGTGTTCATCTGGTTATCACTCGACAAGAATAGAACATTGTTCAATGGCAAGATCAGATGGGGCAATATGCTGCGTCTGGTTGATTAACAGGCACTTAATTAATCTGACATATAATTATTAATCAAAATACAAAAACATGAAACGATTTACCAGGAGCTTACTTCTTATAGCGGTTTTATCTATTGCTATTGCCGGAACTGCCTCCGCAAAAGATTTTAAAGGTATTATTACATACAAGATCAGCTATCCCGGATCAGAGCTGGATGCACAGACCAAGGCTATGCTCCCCAAAATGCTGACATACAAAATCAAAGGCAACCTCGCCAAGACTGAGATGGAAATGGGAGGTATGGGCAGACAAATGCAGATCATCAATGGTGATGAAAAAGTGGTTTACACTTTGATCGACATGATGGGCAAGAAGATTTCTTTCAAGATGACCGAGGAAGAAATCAATAAAGAACTGGAAAATGAACCGAATGTCACTGTGGACTATTTTGATGAGACCAAGGAGATTGCCGGCTACGAATGTAAAAAGGCAGTGATCAATATGGATAATGATGGTACAAAGAGTTCATTTATCGTTTATTATACTGACGAACTGGGCGGACAGTCATTGAACTTTGACAACAATATGTTCAGGGAAATTGATGGTGTGCTGATGGAGTTTGAAATCATCGAAGGGAACATGAAGATGAAAATGGAGGCTGTATCTGTTAAGAAAGAAAACGTTCCGGATTCAGAATTTGTAGTACCTGACGATTTTGAAGAAATGACTAAAGAAGAAATGCAGAATATGTTTGGTGGCGGCATGTAATTTCATCACCTACTTTGGATATAGCGAGATATGGCAACAAGAGCCAACCGGTTTAAAAACGATACAAAAAAAGCCAAGAAGAGCAGCCCCAAGAAGAAAACGAAATCTTCCGATTCAGGGTCTGGATTTACATTGCTAAAAAATGAACAGTACCGTAAGGTGACGGGCTTCCTGTTTATCCTGCTCTCATTATATCTGACCCTTTCTTTTACATCTTTCATTATATCATGGATTAGCGGTGGCGCAGATGATATATTCTCAAATATCTCTTTTAAAAGGGTGTTATTTGATGATACGATTGAGGTTCATAACTGGGGAGGCCGGCTCGGAGCCGCTATTTCACACCAGTTTATTAAGGACTGGTTTGGGATTTCGGCGTACCTGATTCTACTCTTGCTCTTCATTATCGGATTCAAACTCCTGATGAAAGTAAGTTTGATGCCCGTTGGGAAGACTTTTCGCCTGAGTGTTATCGCATTACTTTGGTTCTCCACAACTTTTGGTTTTATCTTCATGAACACCAAGTTATCCATTCTGGGAGGGGTGTTTGGTTATGAAGCGACACTCTATTTGCAAGGTACCATTGGTAAAGTCGGGCTCGCATTCTTGCTGTTATTTATCCTCTTTGCTCTCCTGATCCTGAATTTCCGCTTCCCTTTCAACCTGAAGGGGAAAAAGAAAATAAAGGAAGTGGGTACAGAGGATAATAAAGCCAATCTACCTAAAGAAGACAAGTATAACACTGTGGAATTTGCCGTTACCGAAGACGAGGCTATTGCGGGTGAAAGAGATAAAGAAGAGGTGCACCTTGATGAAGAACCTGGGATCAATGAAGCGGACAAGGAATCTGTACTCCCGAATCCAAAGCCGGACGATGTTGAGCTGACCATTGAGGAGCATTCTGAGGAAAAGATCACTGCTTTAAACGGCGGACACCAGGGACTGGATACTAAATTTGATCCGACCCTGGACTTACCTCATTATAAGTATCCTACTTTGGAACTCCTGGATGACCATGGTGAGGATACCATCAGTGTTACCAAGGAAGAACTGGAAGAAAACAAGAACAAGATTGTCAAGACCCTGTTGAACTACTCCATCAAGATCAATCAGATCAAG
>JAUXCL010000194.1 GCA_030618905.1 Bacteroidales bacterium
ATCTTTTTGGTGCCTGTAAGGGTGTCCTTTCTGTTTCTGACTTTGATTTCCAGATTATTGGCCAGAGAGAAGTTTAACCTTGTAGCAGATTCCCTGGGAGGTGTACCGTAAAGGCTGCCTTCAAAAATGGAGTATTCAATTTCTTTGCCCAGAACAGGATCATAATAAGAGTCCCAGTAGCCCCAGCCGGAACCGCCAAAAGAAGGTTGAAAGCTAAACCCAATAGTTGGCGTCATGACGTGGCGAATTGCGCGTAAAGGATTTTTCCTGCCCAGCTGAACGATCCCATAAAGTCTGGTTGAAACCGATGTCCGGTAATTATATTCAAAAGCATTCTTGAACCCACCCAATGTATCCGTCCTGACATAACCTGGAATGGTATCTGTTCCGGTAAATACAGAGTCGACATAATACCTGTTGATCGACCTGAAATACATCCGGTCCTTAATATTGACACTGTTGGTCCAGGTCATATGCTTTAAAAGCTTAATTGAGCTGTTGATGGGTAAATTATGCTGTATCCCGTTATTCATCTCATCATAGATATCGGCACTAAAAAGCATTGAGTCAGGGATAGAAAATGAGTTCTTTGCATTCAGGTTATAATCGATGCTGATGTTTTCGTACCACCTGCGTTTACCTGTTTGTTTCTTTCTGCGCAAAGGATAAAAACGGGATACGGTAAAGTTGATCTGCGGCAGCGTGAAATTCATGATATGGTCAATAGTACTTTGACTTTGGTTGGCATTGATCGACAAGAAATACTTATTGGCGAAGCTGGTCTGGTATGAAATACTCGACTGGAAGGTGTTAGACAGGTAATCCTCGGCGCTGGTCGGGTTGAAATAATTGGATTTGTTACTTCTCAGGTTCACATCTGCTGAAAACTGCCCTTTTGGCCTGGCTTTAGCATCCTGCTTATGTATCCAGCGGACACTGTAATCGCGACTTCGCTGATAGTCCGGAGTATTTTTTTCACCGGTAAGGTTGATGGAATAGACCAGGTCGAAATTACCATTGAACTTATATCGTTTTTTATACCTCATGGATGGCTTCACAGCCCAGCTTCCTCCGGTATAGATATCACCGACAATCCTCAGGTCCATATAGTCATTAACGGCCCAGTAATAGCCACCATTCTCAAAATAGAACCCACGGCTTGCCGATTCCCCCCAGGTGGGGATTACAAGACCCGATTTCTGTCCGGCACGGTTTGGGAATATGCCGAAAGGAATAAAAAGCGGTGTCGGGACCTCCTCAATCACAAGGTATGCAGGCCCGGTAATGATCTTTTTGCCGGGAATTATTTTGGATTTGAAATACCGGAAGGCATAATCCTGGTTTTCACATGGTGGACAAGTGGTATAGGATCCTTTGCTGATATTGACCTCATTGTTGGGCATCTTTTTAATCGTAGTACCATGAATGTACCCTTCCCCTTCCTGGGTAACTACATCATTGATAATACCTTTCTTGGTGATGAAATTATATTTCATGGTTTTGGCCTGGAATTCCGATCCACCCTGGGTAAAGACGGGCATTCCCCTTTTTACACCGGCCGTATCTTCAAGGCCTTCTGCAAATACGAGGTTACGCTTAAAATTGATGTCAACATAACCCGATTTCAGACTGATATCTTCATATTTGATGTCGGCATCTTTATAAAGATATACCTTTTGGTCCTTGATGCTAAAACGGAGTGAATCTTTGGACTCGTACTCAACCTTTGATTCTATTCCTACATCTGGCTTTTTGGATTTCAATGTATCGATAAAGCCTTCAAAGGGTTTGGCAGTATCCTGTACATGGGGGAATAAGGTGCTGTCAATGGCACCGGCAATGGTGTCTGTAAAGCGAAAGCGATCCTTTAAAAGGAGGGTGTCCCCTTTCGCGCGCCGACCAGTATCCTCTTGTGCACCGAGGCTGAGGCAGGCAAATATCAATGTCACAATGGAAATACAATATTTCAACCGATACCTTGTTAATAACTTAGCCGACAATTTAAAGTAGCACTATGCGGTAAATAATTTATTTAAGATAGCTTTGTTTACCGAACCAATCTTAAAAATCAAAGCTAACTAAAATATTGTTTAGGTGAAACGAATAGGTTTGATTTTTGGTATAATTGCCCTCCTGCTGATTCCAGGTCTGAAAACATACTCCCAGCAGAAAATCCGGAAGGTAGTGATCGATGCAGGCCATGGGGGGAGAGACCCGGGCGCATCCGGCAAAAACAGCAGGGAAAAGGATATTGCGCTTTCCATAGCCCTTAAAACCGGAGCCTATATCAAGCAATACCTGCCCGATGTGGAAGTAATCTATACCCGGAAAACAGATGTATTTGTTGACTTGCACGTCAGGGCAAATATTGCCAACAGGAATGAAGCGGATCTGTTCATCTCCATTCATTGCAATGCGAACCCTTCATCCCAGCCCTATGGCACGGAAACATATATCATGGGACTGCATAAAAGCCAGGCCAATCTTGAAGTGGCCAAATTGGAAAATGCCGTGATCTTCAAAGAGGAGAACTATGATGACATGTATGATGGTTTCAACCCCAATAATGATGAAGATTATATCACCTTAACCTTATTTCAGAACGCTTACCAGGATAACAGCACCTTACTGGCTTCGAAAATACAGGACCAGTTCAGGGAGCGGGTGAGCCTCAGGGACAGAGGAGTGTACCAGGCAGGCTTTCTTGTCCTGTACAAAACGGCAATGCCCGGAGTACTTATTGAAACCGGGTACCTGACCAATGCCAGGGATGAGAAATTCCTGCTTACAGAAGAAGGCCAGGTTTATATTGCCTCTGCCATCTTCCGTGCATTTAAGGAATATAAAATCGAGATGGAGGCTCAAAATGGTATCTATACGCCGGTTGAAAGTTCAACAGATAGTACTGTTGAAGACAAGGATGAAGTAATTTTCAGGGTCCAGTTCACAGTATCTAATAAGCAAAAAGACATCAGCAAATTCAAGGACCTGGAAGGAGTTGAAGAATACTACCATAATGGAATTTACAAATATGCGGTTGGCAATGAGACAAACCTGGATGATGCCATCAACCTGCAAAACAGGCTGCGCAAGCAAAAACAGTACAAAGATGCTTTCGTCATCGCCTTCGTCAACGGGGAAAGGGTTAGTGTAAAAGAAGCCACAAGTAAGCTCAACAACTGATCTGGCCCGGTATATTTCCGGAATTCATTAATGCCATTATTATGTTTCATCTGGCAACAAATATTTATTATATTTGTACAAATACAAAAGCCCTGTGTTTTGAAATTGACAAAAGAATTTAAGGTTGGCCTGGTCGCAATCGCTACGATTGCCCTATTCATCTGGGGATTCAACTACCTGAAAGGACTGGATATTTTCAAGAATTACAAGACTTTTTATGCGATTTACCCACGCGTAAACGGATTGAACCCGGCAAATCCCGTTTCTATCCACGGGCTGAACGTGGGGCAGGTGACCAGTATCGCTTTTACACCGGATATGTCGGGTAATGTCATCGTAGCATTTATTGTTACAACAGATCTTCCACTGCCAAAAAACTCTATGGCAAACATCTATTCTTCCGACCTGATGGGTTCCAAGGCGATTGAGATCATCCTTGGAGATACCTCTGTTTACCTTGATGACGGAGATACCCTGAAATCAATGGTCGAGGCCAGCCTGAAGGAAGCTGTCAATCAGCAAATTGCACCTTTAAAAAACAAGGCCGAAGAATTAATCAGTTCCCTGGATTCTGCAGTCGTAGCCATTAGTGGTGTGTTCAACAGGGAAACACGCGAAAACCTTAGAAAAAGTATTCAGTCAATCCGGATTACCCTTAAACACCTGGAAAGTGCTACTTATAATTTAGATACCCTGGTGATCACCCAGAAAAGCAGGCTGGCTGAGATCCTGTATAATATGGAGCTGATCACGAGGAATATCAAGGATAATAATGAGAACATCAGCAACATCATCAATAATTTCTCCTCCATCAGTGATTCCCTGGCCAAAGCGGAGATTCCCAAGACCTTCAACAATATCAACAAAACCCTCAACGATCTTGCCAAGATCACCCATAAGATCAATACAGGCGAAGGTACTATTGGGTTATTAATAAATGATGACAAACTGTACAATGAGCTTCAAAAGGCTGCCGCCGACCTCAACTCTCTGCTGGAGGATATTCAGACGAATCCGAAGAAATACGTGCGCTTCTCGCTGTTTTAACTGCAACCCGAATTTATCGTGCCATGCAAGGTGGGTTTGATATCTGATTTATGATATCTGATATCTGAGGTATGATTTAAATAAAAAACTTTGTGTTTAAGGGAACGGTTTATAGCATTTGGGTATTAACCTATAGACCCTAATGTTATGAAAAGACAAGACCTTGCTACAAGACTAATTGATTTTGCAGTACTTATTTATGAAGTTTCAAATGCTTTCTACAATAAGACTGGAAATCAACATTATACCAGCCAAATTATAAGGTCATCATCTTCATCAGCTTTGAACTATGGTGAAGCTTTATCAGCAGAATCCAAAAGGGATTTTATTCATAAAATACGTATAGCGCTAAAAGAACTCAGAGAAACTCATTTTGCTTTACAAATTATTCAAAAGATTCAACTTTGTAAATCAGAACCCATGATGATCCAGGCAATCCAGGAAAATAATGAGTTGATATCAATTTTCGTCAAAACGATCCAAACTGCAGAAAAGAATCTACACGGCAAATTAAAAAATCA
>JAUXCL010000016.1 GCA_030618905.1 Bacteroidales bacterium
TGCGTTTTTATTACACGTTGTCCCATTACCATATCTCCCGATAGTTGGCGCGCGTTTGTAACGCGTGCTTTTTCTATCAATATTCGACCCCTCCGGGGTCGTAATAATGGATTGGGTTCATGATAATTCTATATATATGTGATCCGCTCCACGGATCAAGATTTGGAATATTGAATGATCTGCATGATTTTCTATATATATGTGATCCGCTTCGCGGATCAAGGCTTAAACAACTCAATAGAAAATTGCTAAATCGACATTATTCGATTTTAAACGATGCCGGAGGTATCGCATATATATAGAAACATGATTATCGTCTAGAAATTAACGACCCCGGAGGGGTCGAATATATCATGCAGTTAAGTGCCGTTCTTTGAAATTTATTTCAAACCTTTTTAAGAATTCAATATATTCCTCCTCGAAAGTTTTCATTTTATGATGATTTTTCTGGTTTCCAATGTATGATATGACACTACCAAGTTGGCTATGACCATATGAAAATGCACCAAATCCTTCCTGCCACTGAAATTGAGTTTGAATGAAGCCGTTTCTTTTGATGAAGTGATTCGACGACTTTTTAATTTCTCTTACCAGGCCTGAAAGACAACAACTTGGTTTCATCCCCAGAAAGATGTGAATGTGATCAGGCATTCCATTTATCGCCAATAATTTTTGACCCTTTTGTTGTATTATTCCAGTAATGTACTTATACAGCTCATCTTCCCAACAGTCTAGGATTAGTGGGGCCCTATTGCTGACTGAAAAAACTGTTTGAACATAAAGTTGTGAGTATGTGTCTCCCATTTTTTTATATATTTTAATAAGTTTATAAAGTAGTACTTCTATATGTTAATACCACAAAATCATATTTGTTCCATTAAATGAGTAAGACAAATTATCGTAAACAATTTTTAGTATTGCTTGTTCTTTAGATAATTATAAACTAAAAAGCATTAATAATGAAAAAAAATATGGGAATAACGGATAGGATTGTCCGTGTAATTATCGCAGTGGTTATAGCTGTATTATATTTTACAAATGTCATATCAGGGACCCTGGCGCTAATCCTGGGTATCGTTGCGTTGATTGCAATAGTTACCAGTTTAATAAGCTTTTGTGGGCTTTACAAGATTTTTGGGTGGTCTACCTGTGCTATCAAAAAAGCAGAATAATGATAGATATTCGACCCCTCGGGGTTGATGGTAAATACCAAATAAGAATATCCAAATACCAAATAATTCCGAAATTACAAATTCGAAAAATCAAACATTATAATTTTTTTGGTCACTGGTCACTGGTTACAGCTCGTCACGAAACAAGTTGGACAGTTAGCAGTTAGTTGTTTAGAAATTCGAATTTGAAATTTGTATACTATTTGGAATTTGGGATTTCTCATTTGGTGCTTATCAAAGCAAGCGCGTTTGTGACGCGCGCTAACTGATCACCACTGTTCACTGTTCACTGATAATGAATGTCATCCATACCGGATTATGATCCGAGTTTTCAAAGCCCAGATTAAGGGCTTTAACTCGCATTACTTCAATATTCGGTGAACAGATAAAATATTCTATGATCGTTGTTGCAGTTGTCCCTTTTACATAAGGAAGGCTGAGGTCCCTGTTTGTGGGTACTTCGGGATCGTAGGCTACAATCCAGTCTTTTGGAATGCTTTCTTCATCCAACAATGGCCTGATCGTCATTGTGACATCAGCGCTTGAAATCATTGATTCGTCAAAACCCGGTGGGTTCATGTTCCAGTCGCCACCCACGATCACATAATTCCCTTTTTTATATTCTATCAGCATCACTTCGCGGAGGATATTGAATTGTGCCTGGCGCAGTGAACCGTCATCATAAGCCGAGTTGTGGGTATTGATCAGCAACAGTTCTTTTTGATCGGGTAGTGAATAACGGTTCAATAAATAGCATCTGTCGAGCAGAAACAAGTGTTTTGGCCAGGAATAATTATCCGGATAGCTATACCTGACAGATTCAAATGGCTTGTATTTTGACATACACATCAGTCCTGAAACAACTTTACCCATTGGGCTGTAGAGTGGTACAGGAACATAGGGCGCATCATAATTTTTGGCAAAAATGAAATTGGCATAGTTGAGGTTTTCCTGAATCAAATCAAATTCATTTACATAAAAGCTGCGCCTGGCATCAATATCTGCTTCCTGGACAAAGAAAAAATCTACTGTATCTGCCCCCTTCATAAAACCCAGGATATTGTCCAGGTTCCTTTCAAATGCGGAGGGATCAGTTCTGACTCCTGACCCACCATCATAAAAGAAATCCATATCCTCACCAAGGCCTGCATAACCAATATTCCAGGTCATGACGGAGTAGCTTTGATCATAATGTATGCTTGCTGATTTGTCATTTGACTGGTAAATGAATATTTCGGCTTCCGGACTGTAATCCTGGATTGTGAGAATGGCAAGGAAAATGCCAATCAGCAGGATTACAAAAATCAACAGGTATAAAAAAAGTCTTAAAAAACGCTTCATGATATGAATCTATTGATGATTTTAAATAATGTTTAAATTTATCGTTTATTTGCAAACGGTTTAAACAGAATTTGCATGGGACCTCTCTATGAAGGTATGATTATGGGATTCACGCTGGCCATTTTTTTTGGCTTTGGACCTGCATTGTTTGCCTTGATACAGACAAGCATCCATCGTGGTCTCTGGTCAGGGTTCCTCCTGGCTTTTGGGATCTTCCTCAGCGATGTTGCCCTGGTGGCACTGTGTTTCCTGGGCGCCATCAATATCATGACCAAACCGGAAAACCACCTGGTATTTGGGGTCATCAGCGGTATCATTCTGATCATGTTCGGGATTGTGACCTACAGGAAGAAAGTCGTCATTACTAAATCCGATGATCCTGCTGAAACGGGTAAACCAGGTTACATAACATACGTGCTGAAGGGTTTCTTTTTAAATATTGCCAATCCCTTTGTATGGATATTCTGGATGGGAGTGGTTGTTGGGATTACCGCTAACTTCGGGGGGAATGTCCAGGACGTCATCATATTTTTTTCGGCCACACTGCTAACTGTGCTTGCTACCGACCTGCTTAAATGCTTTGGTTCCTTTAAGATCAAACGATTCCTGACGGTGAATTTGATACAATGGGTGAACCGTATTGCCGGAGTGGGACTTGCCCTTTTCGGTGTGTATTTGATCGTACGTGTCTTTGTTGAGTTTTAACGCTATCTATATTTATATTAACCTTTTAATACTTTTTAATCATGCTTATTCAATTTTCAAGAAACTGGTGGGTCTTGTTGATCAATGGCCTGATTGCCCTGATCCTGGGGCTTTTTGCAATTTTTGCACCGGAAGGTACTATGATTACACTGACCAAGTATTTTGGATTTCTGGTATTGCTTGCCGGAATCGTTTTACTTATCGGTGCCATAGGAAGGGTCCAGAAAAAGGAAAACTATACATGGTTGCTTATAGAAGCCATCATTATCCTGGTGCTGGGTGTGATCATCCTGCTGTTTACCGAGCAATCGCTCAGGATATTCATTATCATTGTGGGCTTGTGGGCAATAATCATGGGCATTTTACAACTTATGCTACTGGCAAGCATTAAAGATGAAGTGGCAAACAAGAACCTCGTGTTATTCAATGCCATCATCACCCTGGCATTTGGAATTGCAATTTTCTTTGATCCTTTCAGTGCCGGAAGATTATTTACAGTTCTAATTGGAATTGGGGCGGTACTGATGGGTATCGTACTGATTATGATTTCTTTTAATGTGAAAAAAGTGCAGGAGGCGGAAAAGTAAGAGGTGACAAGGCTTACAGGTCCTCTTCCATTTCCTCTTTGAACTTGATATCTTTGATGTTTAACTGCAGTGACTTCACTCCATTCCATTCGTTTTCTTCGATATGGAAAACAATATTGAAGGGTTGTCCTTTGGAGATCCTGGGGAAATGATCACCCAGTTGAAAAGCAATAGCTGAAAAGGGGAAGCCGGAAACGTCAAGGTGTACGGCTTCAAACTTCAGATGGTTCTTACCCACAATTTTGGCTCTTCCGGTATCGATCACATCATCCGTTTCAAAAATTGGGTTCAGGTTTCCGGGTCCGAAAGGAGAAAATTGTTTAAGGATCCTGACGAACTTGGAATTAACGTCTTTAAGGTATAGTCGTGAATCAATTTCAATTTCCGGGATCATCATCTTCTCATTGATATGGTTGCTCACATACTTTTCAAATTTATCGTGGAATGACTGGAAATTTTCAGGCTTTAAGGAAAGACCGGCTGCATACTTATGGCCTCCAAAGTGTTCGAGTAGATCGCTGCAATGGTCAAGCGCATCATAAACATCAAAATCCTTGATTGAGCGGACTGAACCCGTAAGGAGTCCATTGGCCTGGGTAAGGACAACGGTTGGCCGGTAATACACTTCGGTTAAGCGTGAAGCCACAATACCAATCACCCCTTTATGCCAGTTGGGCGCATAGACCACAGTGCTCTTTGCATGCTTAAGCACCTTGTCATCATTGATCACCTGAAGGGCTTCCTGTGTAGCACTCAAATCAAGACTTTTCCTTTCAATGTTCAGGTCATTGATCTGCTCTGCCAACTGGTTGGCATATTCCATTTCGCTGGTGACCAGTAACTTTACAGAATTTTTGGCATCTTCAATCCTGCCGGCTGCATTGATCCTGGGACCGACCAGAAAAACAAGATCATTGATAGATATTTCCCGGTTAAAATTAAACTCGTCAATGCCGCTTGTGATCTTATTGATACCACTGTAGCGCAGCACGGATTCAATACCGGGCCTGGGATTATTGTTGATGAGCTTGAGTCCGAAATAAGCCAGCACCCTGTTTTCATCCGTAATGGGGACAATGTCGGCAGCAATACTGACCACCACCAGGTCAAGATATTGAACCAGGCTCTCAAAGGGAACATTCAAAGCACTCGTAAGTCCCTGAACCAGCTTAAATCCCACACCGCAACCTGATAATTCTTTAAAGGGATAGGAGCAGTCCGTGCGCTTGGGATCCAAAACAGCGCAGGCGTCCGGAATGGAAGCACCAGGACGGTGATGGTCACAAATGATAAAATCCACGCCATGCTCCTTGGCATAAATGATCTTATCTACCGCTTTAATGCCGCAATCCAGAACGATGATCAATGAAAATCCATTTTCGATGGCAAAATCAATGCCTTGATAGGAGACTCCATAACCTTCTGCATACCTGTCAGGCACATAATAACCAATATCGTCAATGTATTGATGCAAAAAAGTATAGAGCAATGTTACGGCAGTAGTGCCATCTACATCATAATCACCATATATCAATACTTTTTCTTTTTGGCTGATGGCTTTCTGCACTCTTTCAACGGCCTTATCCATATCCTTCATCAGAAATGGATCGTGTAAATGGGACAATGCCGGACGGAAATAAGAGCGGGCTTCATCGAAAGTATTAATGCCCCGCTGAACCAGGAGATTGGAAAGATTTTCAGCGATGTTTAAACTTTGGGCTAATTCCTTAACGCGCTCTTTATCACCCGGTTCCTTAATTACCCAACGTTTTTGCATAGTTTCTGGTTCTTCATGTAAAATTAAGCATATTTATGACACTAAAACATATCTGCAGCCTTTAATATTTAATCCCATTTTTGGGGAAATGTCCCAAATAATTAAGGGAAATATTTAAAGCACCTGCCAGCGGTATGCATCCTGCCGGATAAAGATAAAAAGGAGGATAGAAAAAGACCAGAGGGAGGAGCCTCCATAGCTGAAAAACGGTAAGGGTATGCCGATGACGGGAACCAGTCCGATGGTCATGCCGATATTGACCAAAAAATGGAGGAAGAGAATAGAAACCACGCAATACCCGTAAATCCTGGCAAAATCCGACTTTTGCCGTTCCGCCATCCTGATTAACCTTGTGAATAAAAGAAGGAACAAGGCGATCACCGAAAAACTGCCTAAAAAGCCCCATTCTTCTCCAACGGTACAGAAAATGAAGTCCGTATCCTGCTCAGGCACAAAATTGTATTTGGTCTGCGTACCCTTTAAAAATCCTTTGCCTGCAACCCCCCCGGAACCAATGGCAATTTTTGACTGGTGAACGTTGTAGCCGGCACCTTTCAGATCAGCTTCTTTTCCGATGAGCACATTGATTCTTGTTTTCTGATGTTCGCTGAGGACTTTTTCAAAAGTGTAGTTGACACTGGCAACAAAGCCAGACAAAACGATAAACAGCAAAGCCACCTTGATGATATTGATGCCTGATCTTTTAATAAAGAAAAATAAAGCCCCTGATATCAGCAATAGAGCAGCGATCAGGAAATAAAATTGATCTTCAAGCAAGAGTGTAACCAGGAATAGAATGATCAGCAAGACCCCCAGGAGCAGAATACCTCCCGGTAGTCCCTCGCGGTAAAGCACAAGGATAAATGCAATAAAGATCAGGGCTGAACCGGTATCATTTTGAAGGAGAATAAGGGCGGCGGGTACCAGGATGATCAGCAGGGAAAAAAACAAGGATTTAAAACGCTTAATGGTAATATTAAAGGTGCTGAGGTATTTAGACAGTGCCAGTGCCGTTGCAACTTTTGCAAACTCCGCTGGTTGTATACCAAAAGACCCGATCTGGAACCATGACCTGGAGCCCGCGATCTCTTTGCCAAAGAGCAATACGGCAATCAATGAAAATATACTGATCCCGTATATTGCAAAGGCAAAGGTGGAAAAGAATTTAGCATCGATAAGCAGGATAATGAAGATCATGAAAACCGCAGCTGAAATCCAGATCAGCTGTTTGCCATAGCGTTGTGTGATATCAAAAATATTCTGGTGTTCTTCATTGTAAACAGCAGCATAGATATTGACCCATCCCATGAGCACCAGGAGGAAATAGACCAGGAGCGTTATCCAGTCTATATTAAATAATATGCCCTTGGTTTCTCTCACTCTTCAGGGGAGATTAAATTAGCGTTCAACATTCTGTCTTCAATCCAGGTACGCTTTACCGTACCGGTCAAATATTTTTCGATCAGCACGCTGGCGATCGGAGCTGCCCAGGTGGCTCCATAACCTGCATTTTCCACGATTACCGACAGGGCAATCCGGGGATTGTCTTTTGGGGCAAAAGCAATAAACACGGAATGGTCTTTCCCGTGTGGGTTTTCCACAGTCCCTGTTTTCCCGCAGTAAGGAATGGTATCCAGTTTGTACCAGCGGGCTGTTCCATGCTCACCTTCAACTACATCTAACATAGCTGCAACGAGTATTTCCCAATGTTCTGCATCAATATGGGTTTGCTGTCGTGGAATCTCCACAGGCTTCTGATTGTTTCCGTTACCGTAAGCTTTGATGATATGAGGAGCATAGAAAAAGCCTCTATTGGCCACAATGGCAGTAAAATTGGCCAATTGTAAAGGGGTAAGCAGTATTTCGCCCTGGCCGATACTCAGAGACCTGATAGTCAGCGCATTCCAATGGCCTTCACCATAGATCCCGTCATACAGGGTATATTCAGGGATGTTTCCGCTCAATTCAAAAGGGATATCGGTATTGAATTTTTTGCCAAATCCCAGGCTCACCACATGATCATACCAGCATTGGTAGCCCTTAACGACATTACCGTTGTCCTTGCTGTAAATGATACTCCGGAATACATTCCAGAAATAAGAATTACAGGAATGTTGTATGGCGTCGTTCAAATCCAATGGGGTGATATGATTATGTGTACAACGAATTGGCCGTGAGCCCGGACCGTCGCATGAATATTCCGTTCCGGGATACAGGGTTTTCTCCTGCAAACCGATGACAGCGTTGACCAATTTGAATGTGGAACCGGGTGAATATGTACCCATGATGGCCCGGTTCATCAATGGTTTCAAAGTGTCATTTGAAAGATTTCCATAATTATGGCTTCGAACCCGGCCAACAAGTAGATTAGGATCATATGATGGGCTGGTCACCAGTGCAAGGATCTGGCCGGTAGCAGGTTCAATGGCAACAATGCTTCCCTTCTTGTTTTGCATGAGGGCTTCGCCATAAGCCTGAATGGTAGCATCTATGGTAACGGTAAGATTGGTGCCCATTGCCGCTATAGTATCGAACTTCCCATCCCGAAAGGAACCTTTTTCCCTGTTGAAAACGTCAACAATCTTCAACTTAATACCTTTTCTGCCGCGCAAGGAGTCTTCATAAAACTTTTCAATACCGCTTTTCCCAATATAATCACCTGATTTATAATAGGAAAACCGCTCAGTCTCTCCTTTTGTGACCTCTCCGACGTATCCCAGGGTATGTGCAGCGATTGGGATAGGATATTTACGAAGTGTCCTGGCCTGAACATAAAAACCGGAATACTTGAATAGTTTTTCTTCCAGATAGGCAAAATCTTCCTTTGAAACCTGTGCAATTAATACCGATGGTTTATACAAGGAATACCTTCTGGCTTTCTGCAGGCGGGCAATTATATCCTTTGGATCAATTTTTAAAATGCGGCATAACTCCAGTGTGTCGAAAGACTGAACCTGTTTGGGAATGACCAAAAGATCATAAACAGCTTCATTGTAAACAAGCAGTGTCCCATTGCGGTCATAAATCAATCCCCTGCCCGGATATTGGGTGATATATCGCAAAACATTATTTTCAGCGGAAAACTTATAGGCATTGTCAGGGATCTGCAAAACGAAAAGCTGGATGATATATACCAGGCCTATCCCGAAGATGATATATAGGATAACGTTTTTACGAAATGCGTAAACCTGGCTTTTCATACAACAAAAATATGAAATCATATTCCATAACAACATGTTCAAGGTTCAAATTTCAAATAAAATTGAAACTTGAACTTTGTCCATGGAACATGGATTAGCTTTTCCCGGAATGCCCAAACCCACCTGAACCCCTGTCGGTATTTGAAAGTTCCTCAACCTCAATCCATTCGGCTTTTTCATGAGAGGCAATGATCATTTGTGCGATCCTTTCTCCATCATTGATCAGGAATTCATCATTAGACAGGTTGATCATAATGATCTTAACTTCACCTCGATAATCAGCATCAATAGTTCCGGGCGTATTGACCAGGCTGATTCCATGTTTGATTGCCAGGCCGCTCCGGGGGCGGATCTGGGCTTCATAACCTTCAGGCAGTTCAATAAACAAGCCCGTTGGAACAAGTTTACGCTCCAGCGGTTTTAACAATATGGGTTCATCCAGGTTAGCGCGCAGGTCCATGCCTGCTGAATGAATCGTTTCGTATGCCGGTAATGCATGTTTAGAGGTGCTGACAATTTTGATCTTCATCGTATTGATTTATTGAAAACTTTTCCTGAATACCGACTTTTCCATCAGGAAAACAATGATGAGGAAGGCGGCAAACATGAGGGTGCTAAAAATTAATTGAATATTTTTTTCTGGCCATTGAATAACCTGGTCAATAAAAAAGATAGCCATGGCCAGGATAAAATAGATACCAATGCGTTTAAAATTGTAAGGAACAGGATAATATTTTCTTCCCAGCAGGAATGACAAAAAGACCATCACCAGGTAGCAGGCAAAATGGGCCCAGGCAGCACCGGTATACCCAATTGACGGGACCAAAACTATGTTTAGAAATATCGTAATGCCGGCACCCACAATGGCAATATAGGCACCGAAACGGGTCATGTCATTGACCTTGTACCAGACAGATAAGTTAAAGAAAATACCCAGGAATAAATTGGCCATCAATACAATGGGGACAATATGCAGTCCTTCCCTGAAGTCTTTGCCAATGAAATACTTAAAGATATCAAGATATAGTGTAACGAGCAGAAATATCAGGAGGCAGAAGATGACGAAGTATTTCATGACGTCTGCGTACAGCTGCTTGGAATCCTTTGCGCTGGCATGTGCGAAGAAAAAAGGCTCTGCTGCGTACCTGAACATCTGAATAAAAAGGGTCATCAGAACCGCCAACTTATAGTTGGCCCCATAGATCCCTAGCTGACTGAGAATGTATTCCTTGCTTTCAGTAATTCCGGCAGGAACGGTGATCAGAAATTTGAAGAGCAGTTTGTCAGACACTTCGTTAACCATACCGGCAATGCCCACGATCAACAAAGGAAAAGCATAATGTAACATGCGGCGCAGCAAAGCCGTGCTGATCCGAAACGAAGCAGATAATATATCAGGTAAGAGCAGAACCAGGGTGATGATGGTAGCCAGCAAATTAGATATGAAAGCATACCCTACACCAAAATTCGGGTCATAAAAGCCGAGGATAGCTGAATCCGGGTTACTTGCATAGATCTTAGGACAGATCAGCAGGAAAAAGAAATTAAATCCAATATTGCTAAGTACATTGATAATCTTAATAATGGCAAACTTCAAAGCCTTGTTTTGCTGGCGTAGTCTGGCGAAAGGAATTGCCAGGAAAGCATCAATTCCTATGATGAGTGCAAAATAGACAATGTATTCAACGTGATCCTGATACTGAATAAAACCTGCAATAGGTTTGGCAAAGGAGATAACCAGCAATATAAAGAGTGTTGAGGTGGAAAGCAAAGACATCAAAGTTGTAGAGTAAACCTTGCGCTTATCAGGCTCTTTTTCAGAAAACCTGAAAAAAGACGTTTCCATCCCGTAGGTCAGCAATACAAAAAGAAAAGCAACATAAGCATAGAGCTCGGTGACAATACCATATTCTCCCTGGAGGAAAATGCGTGTGTAAAATGGAGTTAAAAGCAGGTAGTTGAGCAGGCGGGGAATGATCGTTCCCATACCGTAAACCATTGTTTGCCCTGCCAGTTGCCTGATTTGATTCAAATCAAATTATTTATCAGCAAATGTAATGAAATTGGAAATACTACAAGTTCAAAGTTCGAGGTTCAAGGTTCAAATTTCAAATTAAATTGAAACTTGAACTTTGTCCATTGAACATGATTTTATTGCTATATTATTGGTAATCGAATGATAAACGTAGCTCCAAATCCTTCTTCAGACTCAAACGTAATCGTTCCGCCTGAATTAATCACAATACTCTTGACCATGGCCAGGCCAAGTCCCATGCCACTGGTTTTGGTGGTGAAGCTGGGAGAGAATATTTTGTCGGACTGATCCGCTGAAATACCCGGTCCGTCATCTGTCACTTTGATGATAAATTCATCTTGTTCTGTTTCAATGCTGATCCTAATATTGCCTTGACGATCAGGGCCAATGGCCTCTATGGCGTTCTGGATCAGATTGTTAAAGACGCGCAACAACTGTTTTTGGTCAACCAGCACCGTATAGTCCCGGGAATCATCGTATTCAATCTCCAGGTGGATATTTTCCGTGTCTTTAAACAAATTGGTGGCATTTATGATGATTTCAATAAGTTTGACCTTACGGGATCTGGCCTGGGGCATCTTGGCAAAGTCTGAAAACTCCGATGCAATCATCGAAAGGGTATCGATCTGCTCTATTATGGTTTTGGTAAAGCGTTTCAGGCGTTTATCGAAATCACTGCTGCCGTCATTCCATGCTTTTTCAAGATACTGGACGCTCAGCTTCATCGGTGTGAGCGGGTTCTTAATCTCATGTGCTACCTGCTTGGCCATTTCCCGCCATGCACTTTCCCGTTCGGATTGGGCAAGCAGCTCAGCGCTTTTCGATAACTCATCGATCATACGGTTATATTCACTGATCAGCTTACCGATCTCATCATTACTGGCCCAGTCAATCTTCTGGTTGGATCGGCCAAGGGAAAGGCTGCGCATCTTATCCTTGATCAACTGCAATGGGCGCGTTGTATACCGTGAGATCAACAGGGTTAAGAAAATTGACAAGGCAATGAAAAAGATGTAAATATTTAAAAAGGTGGTCAGGAAAGACGAAATTTCCGTCCTGAGCTCAGATTGTTTGGCAAAATATGGAAGGTTAAGGTAAGCAACGATCATGTTCTGGCTGTTCCGGAAGGGGATATAGGCGGAAAGGTAATTATAGGTGCCAATTTTTTCTTCGTGAATGAACAAGAGGTTTTTATTGATGTCCAGCATCCTGTATGCATCAGAATTCATATGTGTGGAAATCAGGCCTTTCTCAAAGATCCTGGGCCGGGATGTGGCCAGGAGCTTTCCGGACAAATCATAGAGGTTAATATCAGAGAAGAAAACCAGTGAAAACTTGTTTAAAAGGCCGGATAAATATGAATGCATGTCTGCCGACAGCTGGGGTTGGTCGGCCAGTTTATGTTCCAGCTCAATCAGGACAGAATGTGTTTTTTCCCGCAGGATAGCATTGTTCTTTTTGTTGTTCAGGTCCTGGATATAGGCAACGGACACATTGCCAATAATGATAAAGATGATCACAATAATAGTGATAATGGAAACCTGGATACGGCTTCTGAAATTGATGTTTAATGCATAGTTTTCATAAGGAAAAACAATCAGTAATAAATAGATCAATGTATAGATGGCATAGAATAAAAGCAGGTATGAAAATGGGGCAATGGCATCCAGCAGGCTAAGATTCTTTTTGCTTAAGACCAGGTGATGATGATCATCAATGGGAGCAAAATAATGATTATAGCCATTCTGGGTAAAAAATGAGCCTTCCGCGATGAAGAGATGAATAGGAAGGTTTATACTGTATATATAATTACCAAATTTATAAACCAGTTGTCCATCACTATAGCGGGCATAAGAATAGTTGCCCGTTTTTGGAAAATGATCGAATTGATCTTCGATCAGCAATTCGGGATAACCAAGGCCTTCATCAGGAATAAATGGGGAAAACAATTCTGAAAAGATGTCGAAATTAATGATATGATCTGCGATGGCAACGGGAATACTAAGATGTGAAATATAAGAGTTGGATTCTTTGATGTTATACCGATACAGGTGCTCACAAAGTGAACTGTCGCCAAAATCACGTATCAGGCCATTAAAGTAAGCATTGCAATCGGTTAAATAATCATCCGGTTGAATATCGAGGATTTTTTCAGGAAAACAGAGGGTGCTGTAGCGTTCATATCCAGGGAAGACATGCTGCAGATATTGATTCTCCAGGTACTGTACCGCCGAATCTTCATACATGGGATCATCATAGGAGAGCAGCAGCAGGCCCTGCAATTTCAGGTCCCGGCTAATTTCTTTACTGGCTACGCTAAAATTATATTCCACCAATGGATTATAAGTCCGGCTTAGCTGCATGGCAATCAGCTTGCGCTCCTCCTTTTCCTTGGCCGTGATCAGGGTTTGTAATGAGTAGGTCGTGAAGATGGAAAAAAGCAATAGATAAAATATGGTGCTGTAAAAAGTGAATATCCTTCGCTGGTAAGCTTTGAAAAAGAACAATGAAATAATGTATACCGCAATAAAAAAGACGAAAATATAATCTGTAACACGGAAACTGATATTGATCAGGATCGTGGAGATGGCTGCAAGCAACCATTGAATAATGAAATATTTGAATTTTCCGTAGGAAGAGCGATAAGCATATTCAAACAAGCGTATCGAGATCAGGAAATAAGATAGGAGCAAGATGAAAATGGCAGACAGGCCAATGAAGCTGTATGTGCTGATAAGCGAAATATCCGAGAGGTTTAAAGAAAAGTTGGCATCATAAACCAGGCTTCTGGAAAGGGAGAGAAACGGAAAAAATAAAGCGAATGCCAGGGTCAGGAAAAGGTATCCGAGGAAAAAAGAGAGCACAGGTTTCCTGGTCAGCAAGCCCAATCTTGAGCGGAATTTGAGGTTGAAAACACTGGCTATGGCAAGGACGAGTAAAAGGTTCAGGATCAAGTCGCCCGGAGATGGAAACAGGTCCGAATGCGCATAGAATGAAGCGCTGAAAAAGGATGAAGAATATAGAATGCCAGGGATCTTAAAAAAGTACAATAGCCAGCGAAGGATCAACAGGTCGAGCGTGAATGTAATAAGGTAAATGTATTTATTACGAAGAAAGCCGGCCAGTTTTTCGTACAGATGAAACAACAGAATGATAAATGAAATGAAAGTAAGGATATAAATAAGAAAAAGCAGGGCATGCTGAAACGAAGTAATCGATGGGCTGGGGGGGAATTTTAAAGAAAAAAGAAATGTATCGCCGGAATCATAAATATCGTACCCGGAAGGAGAAAGAAGAATACCCGTTCCTGTGGGAACCGTGTATTGTTGATGGAATTCGTTTTTCAAAAACGCATTTTCATAGGGATAGTGATAACTCAGCAGACTCAGTCCTACGATTTGATATTCTCCGGTGATGATCTCATCGACATAATAAAATCCATTTTGAAGATGGATGATTCCCGGGGCATCCAGATTGAAAAAATCAATTTTTGAAAACGGGGTGGAATTAGCTGACCAGAAAAACAAAGAATCTTCTTGAAAAATTAATATCAGGATACCTTCGTTTTGATACATGTCATCCGGATAGATATTATAAATGTCTTCTTTTCCATTTTCGGGGATGGAAATAATTTCTTCCCCTTGACGGAGGTATTCAGAAACCGATTTTTCGTTTTTTTTGAATTCGGATACGAAACGATTGAATGCCCGGTTCGCTTTATTGAAATTTTGGTAATAAGATGACAGGCCGATCAAAATAATCAGGAAAGCAAGAAAAAAGCTGGATGCAATTGTCAATTTCCTATTAGCCTGGGCAAAAAGTTGCATTTTCGTTGCAAATTAATGATAAACAGCACATTATAAACGAATTAAAATAAGCCTCACAGATCAATTTTCTGCGCAATTTTGGGGTCTTGTACCAGAAAGCGAAGATCGTTCATTTATGGGCTTAAAATTGCCTTTATTTGATTTTATAGATAAATATAAGACTTGAATAGTTCTTTTGGTTCAAGCATGCATAAGAATTTGAATAAAAGCCATTCAAAAAGCCTTTTAAAAAATTTTCTTTTCCGGTCCTGTATTTTTCACTCAGCAGGCTGATATAATACGCATCAAATTTCATTGGAATTGTTTTTTCCAGTTTGAACATATGTTGCTCCATTAAATTATTAATTGATCCCTGGTCGAAGTGATACAAATGTCGCGGGACATCATATGCGGCCCAATTCGATTTGTAATGCCTGGCATCCCAGGAATTACTATTTGGAACTGCAACAATGAATGTGCCATTTTCATGGAGGATGCTTTTGATCTTTTGAAGATATTCATCCAGCTGATTGACATGTTCAAGCACATGCCACATCATGATGACATCAAATTGATATTTCCCTGATGAGGTTAAGGAGTCTAAATCAGTGATCTGTAAATGATAATTATCCACAGCAAATTTTCCGGCTCCTTCGTCCGGTTCGATTCCCGTCGTGTCCCAGCCCTTATTTTTGAAATGATGTAAAAGTTCTCCTGTACCACAACCGATGTCAAGGATTTTTTCCCCGGATGAATAGCGATTTACAATTTTGTACTTACGGGCTATGGTATAGTTTCTGACTTTGTGATAGAGTGAATTCAGCACTCCTCCTTTCACATTGGAATGTGAGATATATTCCTGTGATTTGTAATAGGCAGCATTATTTTCTTCCTCAGGCCGGGGATTGGTAAACTTGAAATGACAGCTGCTGCATTCTACAATTTGAAAAGTTTCACGGGTCAGGAAATGATCCTTGCATTCCAAATATTCAGAATAAGATGAGTTTTTACAGACGGGACAGGTTTCGAGCTTAATCATGAACTAATGTTACACGTGGAACAATTGGTTTACCTTCCCAAATATACGATCAATACGGAAATATCCGAAGGAGAGACACCACTAATTCTGGATGCCTGCCCGAGCGTACTGGGTTTGACCGAGGAAAGTTTTTCCCTGGCTTCCCAGGAAAGGGATTGCAATTGATGGTAGTCCAGGTCATCGCGCAGGCTGATATCATCCAGCCTTAAGATCTTATCAGCCATCTCACGTTCCTTGTTAATATAACCTTCATACTTGATGAAGATCTCAGACTCACTAATAATTTCTTCATCAATATTATTATCGGCCTTTATGAATTCCTGAAAGGAAGATATATTTTTTATGAGACCTTTAATATTAATTTCCGGACGCAATAAAATGGAATCGATCCTGACTTTCTGCCGGACAGGGTTAGAGCCCTGGTTTTCAAGATAAGGGTTGATTTCAGAAGGAGCGGTACTTGTATTTTTGATAAAACGGGTGATTTTATCAATTAAGTTCAGTTTCAGTTGAACCCTGTCCATACGTGCCTGCGAGACAAGTCCCAAATCAAATGCTTTAGGGGTCAGCCTCAGATCGGCATTGCCCTGCCGCAACAGGATGCGGTATTCGGCCCTGGAGGTAAACATGCGATAAGGTTCATCCACCCCTTTTGTGATCAGGTCATCGATCAATACACCGATATATGCATCTGACCTTCCAAGAATAAATTCAGAAGAACCCTTCAGTTTCAAGTGTGCATTGATCCCTGCCATGATACCCTGGGCTGCAGCCTCTTCATAACCGGTTGTCCCATTGATCTGGCCTGCGAAATATAAATTCTTGATCAATTTGGTTTCCAGGGTGTATTTCAACTGAACAGGGGGAAAGTAGTCATATTCAATGGCATAGCCCGGACGGAATATTTTCGCATTCTCAAAACCTGGAATTTTTCTTAAAGCTTCAAATTGTACATAATCAGGCAATGAGGATGCAAAGCCATTGATATAGTATTCTATTGTGTTCCAGCCTTCAGGTTCAACAAATAGTTGATGGGCATCTTTAGATGCGAATCGATCAATTTTATCTTCGATGGAAGGGCAGTACCTGGGGCCTATCCCTTCGATACGTCCTGTAAACATTGGAGATTGCTCAAAACCAGTACGAAGCGTATCGTGAACATCGGTATTGGTAAAAGCAAGGTAGCAACTTCTTTGTTTTTTAAGCCCTGGCGTATCTGTAAATGAAAATTTACCAGGGATTTCATCACCTTTCTGTTCCTCTAATTTGGAAAAATCGATGGTACGGCCATCCACACGAACCGGTGTACCGGTTTTCATGCGATCGGAATTAAAACCAAGTTTTACAAGAGTTTCTGTAATTCCAAAAGATGACTCCTCCCCTATTCTTCCACCGGAAATTTTCTTTTCGCCAATATGGATGATGCCATTCAGAAAAGTCCCGTTGGTCAGGATAACCGAACTTCCAAGGATCTTATGTCCCATGGCTGTTTCTACGCCGTGTACAGCTTTACCATCCGTAATAAGGGTAGTCACCATATCCTGGAAAAAATCAAGATTTGGGATGGCCTCAAGCTGATCCCGCCATTCCTGGGAAAAGAGCATCCTGTCATTTTGCGCCCTGGGGCTCCACATGGCAGGTCCTTTTGATAGGTTAAGCATGCGGAACTGTATCATGGTTTTGTCGGTGACAATCCCTGAAAGTCCTCCAAGCGCATCAATTTCCCTTACGATCTGTCCTTTTGCTATTCCTCCCATGGCCGGGTTGCACGACATCTGGGCCATATTCATCATGTTCATGGTCAACAGCAATACAGTGGAGCCCAGGTTGGCAGCTGCAGCTGCAGCTTCGCATCCGGCATGGCCGGCACCCACAACGATGACATCGTATTTCTTGAACATGAGAGAATGTTTCACGTGGAACAATTACCGTGTTCCTTTGCTATTTGGGCAGCAAAGATAGGTAATAATCTTCTTTTTGGGACATGACGGCCTTTTCTCCGGGTGTTTCATCCAGGTAGCCGCCAAGGTGTAAAACACCATGAATCATCAGGCGATGGATCTCATCACTGACTTTCACCTTGAAAATACGCGCATTTTCCCTGGCTCTTTCTATGCTGATGAAAACATCTCCCTGTACCCGGCTTTGATGATCTGAATAATCAAAGCTAATGATATCGGTAAAGGTATCATGTCGCAGGTAGGATTGATTGATAGGAAGCAGGTATGCGTCATCGCAAAAGATAAAATTGATGACACCTGCATGCTTTTGCTCCTGCAATAATGCAGATACAATCCATGCACGGACCTTGCGCTTCCCCTTGAGCACAAAAGGAACGTTTTCGGAAAAGAAATGTATGGCTGCTTTAATCTCTCCCATGAATAATAACTGAAAACAAGTCAGAAAAGCTTACTTAACTTTCTGATTAACCTGCTTAAAATACTGGTTGAAATGTTTCAGTCTGTTCTTCATGGTTTTTTGGCCAATTCCTTCGATTTCGAAAACCATTTCAACAGTACGACCATTGTCAGAAAAAATGACATCATCTGTAAGTGACCTGATCAGGAACAACCCGCGTCCTTTTTCTGCTTCAGCATCATCGGCTATATCCACAGGATTGGGAATGTTGTCGGGGTTAAAACCTTCACCTTCATCAGAAATTGCAAAAGACAAACCCTTTTGACCTGCGTCAAACATGATGGTTATCTTTTTGTTTGGATCATTCTGATTGCCGTGGGAAACGGCGTTGTTGAAGGCTTCTGTTAGGGCAATAAGGATGTTACCGTAATAGGTGTCCTGGAGATTATAATTTTCACAAATTTCCTCCACGAACCTTTCAACGATCGTAATGTTTTTAAGATTTGAGGTTAACGTTAATTTTTCCATTAAAATACAGAAAAGTTAATGCATAAAATTATAAAAATATTCGGTCACTTTGTTTTTATAAAAGGTTTTTAATTGAGGCGGTATCGTTTTTAGTAATTCTGCCTCTTTAGACTTTAGTCTTTTATACTCAAAAAATTCCTCAGGGTTACTAAAATTTTGATTTTTTGCTTCAGTACTTTCACGCCGTTCTTCTTTCTCTCTTTCACGGGCTGCTTTTTCGTGTTTTAGCAACCTTGTGAGTATGTCTTGCTGGCGTTTAAGCGTTTCGTTACTGATCCTTTTGTTAACCAGGTCTATTTCAGTTTTTTCCATGTCCTGCATCAGCTTATTGATGCCAGCATCGCCAGCTCCGCCTTCTTCTTTCAACTGTTCAAGATAAGCTTCCATCTGCCTGCGAATGGCTTCCTGCTGGGCAGCCATGCGGGCCAGCTCTTCACTCATGCCTCCCTGCCCTGTTTTATTGGGCTGCTGACCGCCTTCCTGCAGACCCTTTTTCATGTTTTGCAATTGCTTGTTTAATTGCTTTTGCATATCGCTCATATTCATTTTTCCGGGCTTGCCACTTCCGGGCTTTGGTTTACCAGCTCCGGAGCAATTGGCATTACTTTCCATATTGAGGTTTTGCTGCATTTGCTGTAAGGCCTCAGAAAGCAATAGCGCAAGGTTGTTCATGGAGGTCATGACAAACTGCTGTTTACCGGTGGCCGCAGCTTTACGGCTGCGGTCGTTAAGTAGTTCCACAGCGGTTCTGATATTCCGGTTGATGGTTTCAATTTCTTTATTGACAAAGGGCTGAATGCTGATCTGGCGCTTACTCAAAGCATAAAGGGAGTCCTGTACTATAACCATGTCGTCTTTAATGCGCTTTTGTTCCCGGATCAATTCAGGGTAGCGGGGGTCATTTACGTTGGTATTGCCCACATCCAGCATCAGGTCTTCCTGGTCGAAGGAAAGCTGGATCAGGTTTTCCAGTATTTCTCTCAGTACGCGTACATCTTCAGCAAGCGATTGCTGATTCATGTTTAGTTGCATGCTCAGCAATTGTTCCGACAAGTCCTGGAGCTTCTGTCCGGCATTATTCTGCGACTGATTGGCTTTCTTTCTTTGCTTTTCTTTAAGGGAGTTCAGGCTCTTGTCCAGCTCTTCCTGGATTTCCGTTTCGCTTTCTTCCGTGTCCATAAGCTGATTGGGCTCTTCCAGTTCATCATTCTTTTTTTCCAGGTCGTCAAGATCATTGCGGATGTCTTCAAAGGCTTCGTTGATTTCTTCTTGTTTTTCAGAAAGTTCTTCCGTTTCCTGCTTTTTATCCTGAGTTTGTTCAGCCAGTTTTTGCTGTTTTTCAGCGAGTTCACTGATCTTTTCTATGGTTTCACCAAGCTTTTTATCAAATTCCAATTGTTTAAAAAGTTCAAGGCTCCGATCAAGTTCTTTTGTGAGCTCATCAGCATTCATGTCCATCTTTTCGAGCATGTCGTTTACCTTGTCCTTATTGATTTCGTCCAGCATTTCCTGGATCTCTTCGAAAAGTTTTTTCATCTCCTCGTCCATGATCTGTTCAAAAAGATCCTCCAGTTGTTTCTGCTTTTCATAAACTTCCTCGTTGAACTCCTTGTATTGTTGTTCTTTATGTGACTTCTGCAGGTTTTCCTGTTTGAA
>JAUXCL010000018.1 GCA_030618905.1 Bacteroidales bacterium
CAGGGAGCTTTTATAATCCTTATGTTTTACACTGCAAAAGCCATCTCTCAATAAGGCTTTGCCATTGATATTTGAAAAATTATCGATAAGCGCTTCGTAAGGAAGAAAAACTCCCGGATCTATCCCATTACGCAGCAGGATCTTTCGCACATAAGAAGTAAACTCCAGCATGTGTGGTTTAGCATGTGTAATGGTGATAAAATAACAATCATCCTTAAGTACGCGGGAAATTTCAGGGATGGCCTCCGGAAAAAAATACATGGCATAACTGCAAATGACCAGGTCGATGGAATCATCGTTAAATTGCTTCAGGGACCTTATCCCCCGGTCAATGAATGTTCCTTTCAAATTAGCTTCTTCACAGGATTGCAAATATGGCTTTTCATACTCTTTGTGCCTGTCGATGCCGGTAATATTCGCTCCTTCTTGCACCCGGTCTTTCAGTGCCCTGGTGAAATATCCAAAGCCACATCCCAGATCCAGAATATTTTTGGCGTTCGACAGATCCAGGCCATTCAAAGCAGCTTCCCGCACATCAGTATCATTGCTCAGGTGCTTGATAATAATTTTTGCCACTGCTTGATGGGTGGTAGCATCTTTGAATACTTCAGCTAGTTGAATATCGCCTTGTCTCATTTTGTACCTTCATTAATTATGTACATATTTTGTATGATAAATATAAGCAATATTAAATACATTCAGAAATTTGCTTAAAGTCCTTTTTGTTATCTTAGCTATCCATTCAATTTCAAAAATATGAAGAAATCATTTGATCGCAGGTCATTCTTGCGCACAGGAGCAATGGCAGGGCTCGGTTTAGCTATGGGCGACAGGCTCTTATCTATTAATCCGGGTGAATTGCCATATGCAGCATCTCCATTGCCCATACAACTTCAGCCCCTGGAAAAGGTCAGGATTGGTTATGTTGGTGTTGGGGGAATGGGGACAGCCCATGTGAATAACCTTCTAAAAATAGATGGTGCAGAGATCGTAGCTGTCGGCGACATCGTTCCCGAACGGGTAGAAAGGGCACAAAAGCTCTGTGAAGCTGCCGGCAAAACCATTCCGGATGGCTACAGCAAGGGTGAATATGATTTCAAGCGCATGTGCGAGAGGGATGATATCGACCTGATCTATACGGCCACACCGTGGAAATGGCATGTGCCAGTGTGCCTGGAGGCCATGAATACAGGAAAACACGCTGCAAGCGAGGTACCTGCAGCTACTTCCATAGACGAGTGCTGGCAACTGGTGGAAACATCCGAAAAAACCGGTATGCATTGTATCATGATGGAAAACTGCAACTATGACAGGGCAGAGATGATGATCCTGAACATGGTTTACCAGGGCATTCTGGGTGAGCTTGTCCATGCAGAATGTGGCTACCTCCATGATCTGAGGGCCGTTAAATTCAATATGGGCGGTGAGGGTGTATGGCGGCGACAATGGTCTATCGACCGCAATGCTGACCTGTATCCAACTCATGGCCTGGCCCCGGTGGCACAATGCATGAACATAAACCGTGGTAATTATTTCGATTATATGGTTTCATTCAGTTCAAAAAGCCGTGGACTACACCAGTATGTACTTCGGGAATACGGTGTTGACAGTCCCTATGCAGAAGAACAATACATACTTGGAGATGTGGTGACCACCATTATCAGAACCATGAATGAAGAAACAATCGTTGTCACACATGATACCAGCCTTCCCAGGCCATACAGCCGTGACATCCTGGTGCAGGGCACCAAAGGCCTTGTCAGAAAATATCCCAAACCAAAAATTTACATAGAAGGCAAAAGCCCCTCGCATCGCTGGGAAGACCTCAGCAATTATAAAAGTGATTACGACCACCCTTTATGGGCAGAGCTGGAAGAAAAAAGTAAAGGTGCAGGACATGGGGGAATGGATTTTATTGAAGATTATCGTCTTGTCAATGCTTTGCTGAAAGGGATTGAGCCCGACATGGATGTTTATGACGCCGCCGTGATCAGTGCGGTCGTTGAACTGAGTGAGCAATCCATAGGCCAGAATGGCCAGCCGGTAAAATTTCCCGACTTTACCAAAGGGATGTGGAAGAAACCCAGGGTGTTGCCAGTGAACGGTGAACGGTGAACTGATCTCATCACGTAGATGCAACATTTATGCATACTTATTTGTCTTATATATATTGAACACAACTCCTGAATCTTATGAGATCCTTAAAATACTATATCCTGACCTGTGTTTTTTGCTTATTCTTTCCATCTGTTTTTAGCCAATTGAAGTGGGTTAACCCATTGCCACAGGGAAATCCATTAAAGGCTGTTCACTTTACAGCTAACCAAAACGCTTATTTGGCCGGTGACGCAGGGACAATTTTAAGGTCGACAGATAATGGCCAATCGTGGACTTTGTCAGACAGTGTTACAAGCAATAATCTTTCAAGCATTCATTTTACAAATCCGAACCTCGGATTGGCTGGGGGCGACAGTGGTTATGTATTCAAAACAACTGATGCCGGCCTTAGCTGGAGCCCGATAAAAACCAGTACGAACAGAGTCATTAATGATGTCTGCTTTATGGATTCACTGACAGCCATTGCCGTTTGTGATTATGGAAAAATATCTAAAAGTACAGATGCCGGTGCGAACTGGTATGATGTAAATTCTTCAACATTCCTGCATTTATGGTCGCTTACATTCCCCGGTGATTCAATCGGTTACGCTGTTGGGGGCGATAAAGGTTTGAAGAGTGTGATCCTTAAAACCTATGATAAAGGTGAAACATGGGATACTCTGACTACACAAATTGAGGGTCATTTATACAGTATCTTTTTCATTGATGAACTCAACGGCTATGCAGCCGGTAACTACAGCCATATTATCAAAACTACGGACGGAGGCCAAACCTGGTTTTATTCAAGCAATCCCAACCAGGGAGGAAATCAACATATCCGTGACATCCTCTTTACTGATCTCAATACCGGCTATACCGTAGATATCAACGGAAATATCCTAAAAACAATCAATGGTGGTGTTAGTTGGGATAGTCTCAATGCAAATATTTCCAGTCCCCTATATACTATTGGGGTCAATACTGAAGGCACCTTGTTAACTGCTGGCTTTGGCGGGAAAATGTTAAAGTCGATGGATGAAGGCCTGAATTGGGTTTTCTGCAGCCATGGGCCTACTATTTTCCTTGTATCCATAGATTTTCCGGATCCAAATACCGGGTTTATTACCGGAAGTGGTGGATTGTTCAAAACCATCAATGGTGGACAGGTTTGGGAGTATTCAGATGTTACAGAGCTAAACTATGCTGTGGACGGGCATTTCCTGAATGCTAATATTGGTTATGTATTGGATTATAATGGCGCCATCTTTAAAACCCTGGATGGAGGCTTAAGCTGGCAGGAACAGAATACTGGCGAAAGAGCCCAGCATTATAAGCAAATCTTTATGGTGAATGCCATACGGGGATATGCTGTTGGTGGGGGAATAAGTATTGGCGGGGCAAGCTGGGCACTTGCTTTGAGGACCGTAGATGGAGAAAATTGGGGCAGTATGCCGGTACCTGCAGGGGTTCCGCTTTTTGATGTACATTTTGTGGATGCAGACAAAGGTTTTATTTGTGGATCTTACGGCAAGCTGTTGAGCACCTTGAATGGAGGAAATACCTGGCATGAAATTACGATGGATACCACTTATACGCTGGTTGATATTGATTTCCTCAGTGATAGTATTGGCTTTCTGGTGGGTAATAAAACAAATGAATCTGTTATTTTCCGAAGCACGGATGCCGGGAATTCCTGGCATGAGTTTTACGTAGGATCTGATCTGAGAAACAACGAAAAAATCAATGCTGTTCGGTTTGTTGATCAGATCAATGGCTTTGCCATCGGCACCAATGGACTGATTTTAAAAACAATAGATGGGGGTTCATCATGGTACAGGGTCAAGAAAATCACCAATAACCTATTTAATGATATCTATGCAAAAAGCAGTGCTGAAGGTTTTTTGGTTGGCTCCAGTGGTACTATCCTGCAGCTGGAACCGGTAGTGGGTATTGCCTCCCTGCCTGATGCAAATGAATTAACATTCACGATCTTTCCAAATCCAACAAAGGGGGAAACAACCCTGGCTTTTCATTTATCCGAAAAGGCATTGACCAGGATCAGGTTGATGGATATCCGGGGACGAGAAGTGGATATGCTCATGGAAAATGTCCTTGATAAAGGAATTCATCATCACAAATTTAATACACTTCAATATCCAAATGGCACCTATATCATCAGCATTAGTTCTTTAAATGGCCCATTGGCTGAGAAATTAATCATCCATCATTAGAACAAAATAATTCAATATTCTGCCTTATTGAATGAAACCATTATTCGTATCTTTACGAACTGAATGATGAAATCAAAAGATATTTTCACAGAAGATCAGGTTAAGATGGCCAGATATGCCAAGGCCATGTCACATCCGGTAAGGATGTATATTCTGGAATTATTGTCGGAACAAAGCTGTTGTTACAGCGGTAATCTTGCTGAAATCCTTCCCATTGCCAAATCAACACTTTCCCAGCATCTCAAGGAATTGAAAGAATCCGGTCTTATCCAGGGAGAGATCAACCCTCCAAAGATTAAGTATTGTCTAAATGCTGAAAATTGGAATGACGCCAAAAAACTTTTTGAAAAACTTATGGAAAAATAAAATTTTTTACCATCTTTGTTCGTAATTTTACGAACACATAACATTATTTTCAATAGGATGGAGATAAAAATTTTAGGGACCGGTTGTGCAAAATGCAATACCCTTGAAAAAGTAACCCGTGAGACAGTTGATGAGCTTGGTATAAGCGCCAGTATTTCCAAAGAAGAGGATATCCTCAGGATCATGGAATACGGGATCATGCGCACTCCCGGGCTGGTCATCAATGAAAAAGTTGTGCTAAGTGGCATAGTTCCCACAAACAAAGAGCTGAAGAAATTATTAACTCAATATCAATAATATGAGAAATACTTTGTTATTATTGACCATCATCTCATTCATCTTTGTCGCTGCTTCCTGCAATTCTCAGGTTCAGGAAGAAAAAAAACAGGAACAGCTGGCAAATGCCAACAAGGTTGAAATTTATTATTTTCATTATACACGTCGTTGTGCAACCTGTAATGCGGTGGAGAATGAAACACAGGAAGCCCTCAAAAAATTCTATCCCACCCAGGTAGAATCCGGAGATATCGTTTTCATCTCTATTAACCTGGAAGAGGAGACTAATGATGCATTGGCTAAAAAATTAATGGTATCAGGACAAACATTGCTGGTTGTCAAAGGAGACCGGAAAGCTGATCTGACAGTGGATGGATTTAAATACGCCCGTTCCAGTCCTGAAAAATTTCATGCCAGCATCAAGACAGCGATTGATCCCATGTTATAATGGAAGAATTTCTTACCGGCATACTGGACAGCAGCGAAGCACCCATTTTATCTGCATTGATCCTTGGTTTGTTGACAGCCATAAGCCCTTGTCCACTGGCCACCAATATTACTGCAGTTGGCTATATCAGCAAAGACATCGACAATCGAAACCGTGTGTTTGTCAGTGGACTGATTTATACGCTGGGCAGAACGATTTCTTATTTTGGACTTGCCCTGATCCTGTACCTTGGTGCCAGTCAATTTCGCATATCAGGTTTTTTCCAGCTATATGGAGCGAAGATCATCGGACCGATGCTCCTGCTTATTGGCTTGTACATGTTAGGCGTATTCAAATTCAATTTTGGTTTTTTAAATAAAATCACTGACAGGTACCAGGGAAAAGGTATTCGTAATTACTGGGATGTTTTATTGCTGGGTATTATTTTCGCCCTGGCTTTTTGTCCTTATGCCGGTGTGCTCTATTTCGGCATGTTGATCCCTATGACAATCAGCAGTGCTTCAGGTTTAATACTGCCTGTCGTATTTGCCATCGCCACAGGGATCCCGGTAATCATTTTCGCCTGGTTAATCGCCTATAGCCTTTCAGAAGTGGGTACATTCTATGACCGCTTAAAAACCTTTGAAAAATGGTTTAGAAAAATCATTGCCATCGTATTTATTGGCGTTGGTGTTTATTATATCATCATTATTTATTTTTAGCTTTTCATCATGGATTGGAGGCGGGAAACTAAAATATTATTCTGGCTCACACTGGCATTCTTACTGGCCTATTTAATGCCCCTGGGCAATGCAAAATTTGATGAAGCCATTTATGCCATGTTTGACCTGCTCAAGTGGTATGCCAGGAAACATGTTGTCCTTTGCCTCTTACCGGCCTTTTTAATAGCTGGTGTAATTGCCGTTTTTGTGAGTCAGGCTTCGGTGATAAAGTATTTCGGAGCTACTGCTAAAAAGTGGATTTCCTATTCAGTAGCTTCTGTTTCAGGTACTATCCTGGCTGTTTGCAGTTGCACTATTCTCCCTTTATTTTCAAGTATTTACAAGCGTGGTGCAGGACTTGGGCCGGCTATCACCTTTTTGTATTCTGGACCTGCCATCAATATTCTGGCCATCATCCTCACAGCCCGGATTCTGGGCATTGAGATGGGTCTTGCAAGGGTGATCGGGGCTGTTGTTTTCAGTATTGTCATCGGTTTTGCCATGTCTTTCATCTACCGAAAAGAAGAGCAGGAAAAGGCAGAACAGCAAATGAACATAGTTCCACCTCCTGAGAAAAGACCAATGTGGCAAACGGCTTTTCATTTTTTTACCCTCGTGCTTATCCTGGTATTTGCCAACTGGGGACAACCGGAAAGCAACACAGGAACCTGGTATCTGATCTGGTCAAATAAGTGGGCTATCACAGGATTTTTTGGATTAATGCTTGTTTTTTCGCTGATTTACATTCTGAAAATCAAATGGTACCTGGTAATCAGCGTTGGAGTGCTGACTGGATTCTCCGCATTCATTTCAAGCGGTCCCCTGCTTCCTGTAATCGTTGGCATTTTCGGTGTAAGTGCAATCTCCTTAAGCGATAAGAAAAATGAAGACAATCCTGAGTGGATCATATCATCCTGGGATTTTACCAAGCAGATCATACCATTACTGGCTATAGGGGTTGTCATCGCCGGCTTTTTACTGGGTTCTACACATGATGATGTCAATTATGCAGGGGTGATCCCCAATGAATGGGTAACCTGGCTTGTAGGTGGAAATTCATTGGCCTCCAACTTCTTTGCTTCGATTGTCGGTGCGTTCATGTATTTTGCTACACTCACAGAAGTACCTATTCTGCAAGGTCTCATCGCTTCTGGCATGGGTAAGGGGCCTGCACTGGCGCTTCTGCTAGCCGGGCCATCTTTGTCATTGCCGAATATGCTGGTGATCAGGGATGTTATTGGTACTAAAAAAACATTGGTTTACGTTTTCCTGGTTGTCATCATGGCCACCTCTTCGGGAATTTTTTATGGATCAATATTTTAATCAATCATTGCTATGGCAGGCTTGACTAAAAAGCTTTCATTTCTTGACAGATACCTGACAGTCTGGATTTTCCTGACCATGGCAATCGGTGTTTTTTCCGGTTATTTCTTTCCTGAAATTGCCAAATTCTGGGAGTCGATGAGTTCCGGCACGACCAATATTCCAATTGCAATCGGATTAATCCTGATGATGTACCCACCCCTCGCAAAAGTTAAATACGAAGAGCTTCCCAAGGTTTTTAAAAACTTTAAAATTCTTGTTCTGAGCCTGGTCCAGAATTGGGTGATCGGACCAGTCCTGATGTTTAGCCTGGCCATCATTTTTTTACAGGATTACCCACATTATATGTATGGCCTGATCCTGATCGGACTGGCACGCTGTATTGCCATGGTCATCGTCTGGAATGATCTGGCCAGGGGAAATACGGAATATGCTGCCGGCCTGGTTGCTTTCAATTCAATCTTCCAGGTCTTATTTTTTGCCGTGTATGCCTGGGTTTTCATTGCCATCATCCCGGGATGGTTTGGCATTGAGACTACGGATGCTGTCAAACTGATCACCATGGGGCAAATTGCCAAAAGCGTTTTCATTTACCTGGGTATACCCTTCATCGCCGGATTTCTTACACGCTTTATACTGATCAGGATAAAAAGCAAGGATTGGTATCATCAAAAATTCATTCCGGTCATCAGCCCTATAACCTTGATTGCCCTGTTGTTTACCATCCTGGTCATGTTTTCCCTTAAAGGGGAATATATTGTCAGGATCCCACTGGATGTGGTCAGGATAGCCATCCCATTGATCATTTACTTCGTGATCATGTTCCTGGTTTCCTTTTTTATGGGAAAGAAGATCGGGGCAGATTATTCCAAAACTGCAAGTATTGCTTTCACAGCTGCAAGCAATAATTTTGAACTGGCCATTGCTGTGGCAGTTGCCGTATTCGGTATTAATTCAGGAGAAGCCTTCGCAGCCGTAATCGGGCCATTGGTGGAAGTGCCAGTGCTGATATCGCTCGTGAATGTCTCTTTATGGTTAGGAAGGGAATACTTCGTGAACGGTGAACGGTGAACGGTGAACAGTGAACAGAAATTTCCAACTTCCAATTTCCAATTTTCAACTTACAATTAACCCACAGCGTATATCTCCTTCAAGATATGATCGTACTTTTTGTAGATCACTGCCCTTCGCAGCTTAAGCGTGGGGGAGAGTTCGCCGCCAGCCGGTGACCATTCGTCGCAAACCAGTCTGAATCTTTTGATCTGTTCCGTCTGACCCAATTTTTTATTGGTTTTCTTCACCTCCTCCTCTACCCTTTTGATGACTTGCGGTATCCTGATCAACTCTACATTATCCCTGAAGTTCAGCTTGTGCTTACTTGCATAATAATGCAAATAATTCAGGTTAGGGGAAATCAGGGCGCTGGCGAATTTCTCATTTTCACCAACCACCATGGCAGACTCGATCAGGTTGGATTCTTTCAATATATTTTCGATAACCTGCGGTGCAATGTATTTCCCGGAAGAGGTCTTGAACATCTCTTTTTTCCTGTCGGTGATCTTCAAATACAAATTGTCGACCAGCACACCTATATCACCTGTATGGAACCAGCCATCTTCATCAATAACCTCTTTAGTCTGGGCTTCATCTTTGAAATATCCCATCATTATCCCGGGGCCTTTGCAAAGGATCTCACCATCAGCTGCTATTTTCACTTCAGTGCCTTCAAGGACAGGACCGACAGTTCCAAGTTGAACGCGGGTGATTTCCCTGGGGTCATTTACGGAAATAACCGGGGATGTTTCCGTAAGCCCATATCCTTCATAAACCGGGATATTGGCTCCCCAAAATACCTGTGCAAGACGAACCTGCAATGCAGATCCTCCTGACACCATTAATTTGATGTTGCCACCCAGGCCTTCCCGCCACTTACTGTATACCAGCTTATCGGCAATTTTTCGCTTGTATTCGTACCACCAGCTTCTCTTGCCATGCAATTCGAATTTGTGTGCCAGGCCCAGGGTCCAGAAGAAGATCATGCGCTTGATACCGGTCAGGTTTTTCCCTTTAGATACAATACTGTCATAGACTTTTTCGATCAGCCTGGGCACAGTATTAAATGCATGTGGTTTAACTTCCTTGATAAATTCACCTATTCTTCCAAGGTTTTCAACATAGTAAACACTTACGCCATTTAACTGATAGTTATAGATCATCATGCGTTCATACACATGGCATAAGGGGAGGAAACTCAATACCCTGTCATTATGGTCAAGTGGCAGGATTTGAGCTGTTGTCATTGCATTGCTCAGGATATTCTTATGCGAGAGCATCACTCCTTTGGGATCGCCCGTAGTACCGGATGTATAAATCAGGGTCAGCAAATCATTTTCCTTAACCGAAGCCTGGATTTCTTCTAACTTTTCTTTATGCTTTTCTTCATTTTCCTTGCCCAATTCTACAACATCCATCCAATAATTCTCCCCTTCCAGTTCATCCATAATGTATACATCTTTCAGGTTTTGTACTTTGTCAAGTGCAGGTTTGACTTTTTGAAGCAACATCCTGTCGGAAACAACAAGATATTTCGCTTCAGAATGGTTCAGGATATAAACCTGGTCGCTGACACTCAAAGTCGGATAAATAGGAATGTGTACTACCCCTGCAAGGGCCATTCCCATATCCACGAAATTCCATTCCGGCCTGTTTTGTGAGATGGTGGCAATCTTATCCCCACGCTCAAGGCCCAATGCAACCAGGCCCAATGCAAAGTACCTGGAAAGATCGACATATTCTTTCGCAGAATAAGTAATCCATTCATTTTCTGTATGCTTTGCAAATACATCTGTTTTGTCGGCATACTGCGACTTAAACAATTCCAGGATATCAAATAATCTGGTGACGCTCATAATTTATTGATTTTGGTTTGCTGCAAGAGAAACAGGAATTAATACGAAATAAAACCCTGTATCAAATATAGAACATTAAAGATGATCATCAAAATACTTAACAATCTTTTGGTTCAGGTGCAGGCGATCTTTGCCCCCAACACCGTGCCCATGGCCGGGATATACGAAATAATCCACCTGTTTACCTTCCTTGATCAATTTTTTAATAAGGTCAAGGCTGTGCTGCCATACCACAACAGGATCGGAGGTGCCATGAATGATGAGCAGGTCCCCCTCAAGCTGATGCGCATAATTCATCAGGCTTGCATTTTCATACCCATCCGGGTTCTGCTCCGGTGTATCCATATACCGTTCCCCATACATAATTTCATAATATTTCCAGTCTGTAACTGGTCCGCCGGCCACACCGACCTTGAATGTTTCAGGTTGTTTCAGCATCAGGGCGATGGTCATAAACCCACCATAGCTCCAGCCATCAGCTCCGATTCTTTCCGGGTCGACATAATCAAGAGATTTCAGGTATTCAATACCACGCATCTGATCTTCCACTTCCAGTGTACCCATATTTCTGAAAACGGCCTGTTCAAATTCCAGTCCCCGGTGTGCTGAACCACGATTATCCAGGGTGAAGACTATATATCCTTTGGTGGCCAGGAAATTCAGGAACAGGCCGGCACCTCCTAACCAGGAGTTGGTTATCAGTTGGGCATGAGGACCACCATAAACATAAACGATCACCGGATATTTTTTGGCAGGGTCAAAATCAACCGGCTTGATCATCCTGCAATAAAGGTCTGTACCATCTTCAGATTTTAATGTAAAAATCGTCATATCGCCCAATTTATAATCGGCCAATGGATTATAATCCTCCTGCAAGACCTGTATGCTCTTTCCTTTCCTGTCGACAATCTGAATTACACGGGTTGTAGTGGTATCACTATATGTGTCAATTACATATTTGCCATTTTTATTCAATTTCCCATAATGCGATCCACCCGGTTTGGTCAACTTAATCGTTTTTCCATTTGTGATATCCAATGCATACATATTATTGTTCAAAGATCCGTCGATAGTAGCATTAAAAAACACCCAGCGATCTTTTGGATCGGTACCAAGCAATCTGGTGATCATCCAATTTCCATTGGTCAGTTGGCCTATCAGGTCTCCATCAATATTATATAAATACAAATGCTTAAATCCATCTCTTTCACTGAGCCAGAGAAAGAGTTCAGGTTTTGATTCAAGGAAATGGAGTGGGGATTCTGGTTCTACATATTTATCATGGCTTTCTTCAAAAAGTGTTTTGATCAGGTTTCCCGTCCTTGCATCATACTGATTCATTTTTACATGATTCTGGTCTCTGTTCAGCAGGCCGATATACACCATCTTTTCTGCCGGCCCCCAGGTCACACAGGTAAGGTATTGATCGGCGGGTTTGCCGGTATTCATGAACACCAGTTTCTTCGAGCCAATACTATAGACACCCAGGGTAACTTCATGGCTGCTCAGGCCTGCCATGGGATATCGAACAGGATCTACAACAGCCATGCGTTGGCTGACATCCACAACAGGATACTCAGCGACCATGGTCTCATCCATCCTGTAAAATGCGAGGTAATTGCCTTTGGGAGACCAGAAAATCCCCTTGTTAATCCCAAACTCATTCCGGTGCACCGACTGTCCGTTGACAATTCCTTTATCTTCATCTTTGGTAATTTGAACCTGGTGCCCTTCAACGGCAACGTAAAGATTGTTGTCTATGGTATAGGCAATGGCCATTGTATTGTAATCAATGCTGATATTTTTTGCCTCCTCAGGAAAATTGTTCAGTTCCCTGAGTTGCTTGATCTTCACATTAAAACGAAACAGCCTGCTGTGGTGCGTAAATGCAAATGATTGATGATCCAGCCAGGTGATTCCAGGAATACTTTTTATGGAGTCTTCCTGAATTTTGCTTAATCCAGCGTTCAGGTCATCAATGGATAGCAAAGTTTCCGTTTTTCCATTACCAGCCTTGCCGGAAATGACAGTATCGTTTTTAACATAAGCAAAGTGATCACTGCTTCCCATCCATTGAAGGTTTCTCATGGATTTGGGGAAGAGATCCCGGTTCATCCAGGTGGCATCTTCAAGGCTTAAACGTTTGTCCTGAGCAAAGGTATTTATGCTGCCCAAAAAAATAGCAACAATGAAAATTAAGATGATTTTCTTCATGATAACAGGATTAATCATTAATAAATGCATTTATAGCTTACGCAGTGCCTTCGCAATATCCGGGATCATATCCCTGTTATCTTCGATGGCATTTCCCACGACGATCAGGTCGGCTCCGGCACGACAGATCTCTGATGCGGACTCAGCTGACCTGATGCCCCCTCCAACGATCAACGGAACAGTTATATTTTTTTTAACCAACTCCACCATACCTGGTGAGATCGTTGTATCAGCACCACTTCCCCCATCCAGATAAATCATCTTCAGGCCAAGCATTTCACCTGCCAGCGCAGTGCATACGGCAATTTCATCTTTATCGTAGGGAATGGGAAGGGATTGGCTCATGTAAGAAGCTGTTGTTGCTTTTCCACTGTCGATGATCATGTAACCGGTGGAAATCACTTCCAGGCTTGTTTGTTTGATGTATGGTGCGGCAATAACATGGTTGCCAATCAGCAGGTCAGGATTCCGTCCGGAAATCAGGGAAAGGAACAGGATGGCATCTGCTTTTTTGTTAATCTGCATTGTACTTCCAGGAAAGAGAATGACCGGGATGTCAGTGTTTTCCTTAATACTTGTAATACATCTATCAAGGCCATCACTGATCAAAAGACTGCCCCCGACCAGCAGGAAATCCACACCGGAGTCATTGGCCAGCTTTATTGTGGCTACAATGCTATCTATCGTATACTTATCGGGGTCAATAAGTACGGCAAATTGTTTCTTGTCTCTGTTGTTCAGGATTTGATGATAAACTGGCATCCGGCAAATCTTATCAGGGTATGCAAATTTAACAAAATATAAAAACCATCAGAGTTTGCGTAAAATAATATCGAAATTAATCAAAAATCCAGGACATATACCAGGTAATAATCATCAACTTTCAGGAATTGGAGCTCATAGGATTGATCGAAATCATCTTTTATTATTTTACCGGTTAAAGCACCTTCTCCATGTGCGGGGAAGGGATCGATCAATAAATGCGTTTTGAAATCAAGCTCTTTCCTGCCATGTAATTTATATAAAGCTTCCTTTGCACACCAATAAATACACAACTGGTCCATCTTTTGTACAGCATTAAGATGCTTCCTTTCCAGGTCCGATAAAAAACGATCTTCAACCTTCTGAATCCGCTGGCTGACTTTTTCAATATCAATACCGACAGGTTTGTGCTTATGAATTATCGCTGCGGCATAATGGCCCGCATGTGATACTGAAACATGGAATGGGCTGTCTTTGATCACTGGCTTTCCAGATGGGTCGTAGATGACATTTATTTGCTGACCATCCAGCATGTGAACGAGCAAATGCCGGTAAGCAAGCCATTGTTTTTTGCGTTCTTCAACCCTGAAATGCTGATAGTATTGCTGTTCTTCAACCGTTAATTGCATGTTCGATTGAAGCCAATCAAGGCTTTCAGTAATTTCCCAGAGGCCAAGTACTGAATGCTCATCCAGGTGATTAAATAGTTTTACCGGCATGATCGATATCCTAAGGCTTATCGCTTGAAAACAATTCAAAAGTAAGCAATTCAAATAAATTATCAATACCGAAACTTTGTGGTTTGAACTGAACTCTTTATCTTTGCAGCCCGAAAAAACAAATATGGAAACAATATCAGTGGATAAAAAATTAGAATACAAGATAAAAGATCTTAGCCTGGCCGATTGGGGCAGGAAAGAAATCGAAATTGCCGAAAAGGAAATGCCGGGCCTCATGGCTATCCGGAAAAAGTTTGCACCTCAGAAGCCATTGCAGGGAGCCAGGATTACCGGGTCTCTGCATATGACCATTCAAACAGCTGTGTTGATCGAAACACTTATTGCGCTGGGTGCCGACGTAAGGTGGGCCTCTTGTAATATTTTCTCGACCCAGGACCATGCTGCCGCAGCTGTGGTGAAAGACTCTAAAGTACCTGTCTTTGCATGGAAAGGAGAAACTCTCGCAGAATACTGGTGGTGCACCAGGCAGGCATTATCATTCCCCGATGGTCAGGGCCCGACCCTGATCGTTGATGATGGCGGAGATGCAACCTTGATGTTACATTTGGGATATGAAGCAGAGAAAGATGCAAGTGTTCTCGATAAAAGCCCTGAAAGCGAAGAAGAAAGAATTATCCTGGCGCAATTGAAAGCATTACTCAAAGAGGACCCCAAAAAATGGCACCGTTCAGTTAAAGACCTGAAGGGTATTTCAGAAGAAACAACCACAGGTGTTCATCGTCTTTACCATCGGAAAGAAAACAATACTTTACTTGCTCCTGTGATCAATGTCAATGATTCTGTGACCAAATCTAAATTTGATAACCTTTATGGTTGTCGTGAGTCCCTGGCAGATGGCATAAAAAGGGCGACAGATGTAATGATCGCCGGGAAAGTAGTCCTTGTTTGCGGATATGGTGATGTAGGTAAAGGATGTGCACAGTCGATGAGAGGCTTTGGAGCCCGTGTTCTGGTTACTGAAATTGATCCGATTTGCGCATTGCAGGCTGCCATGGAAGGCTTTGAAGTCACCACTTTTGAAGATGCCCTGCCGGAAGCCAATGTATTTGTCACTGCCACAGGAAATAAAGATGTGATTACTGTAGATCACATGGCAAGGATGAAAGACCAGGCCATCGTTTGCAATATTGGCCATTTTGATAATGAGATCCAGGTGGATAAATTAAATAACCTGCCTGGTGTTGATAAAGTAAACATTAAGCCACAAGTTGATAAATACGTCTTTCCTGATGGTCACGCGATGTTCCTTCTGGCTGAAGGACGCCTGGTAAACCTCGGATGTGCAACCGGGCATGCTTCTTTTGTCATGAGCAATTCATTCACCAACCAGGTACTTGCTCAAATGGAGCTATGGACTAAGAATTTTGATATAGATGTTCATCGATTACCCAAGCACCTTGATGAAGAAGTTGCCAGGCTACACCTGGAGCACATCGGTGTGAAGCTCACAAAAATGTCACAAAACCAGGCCGATTACCTTGGGATACCACTTAATGGGCCTTATAAGCCGGAGCATTACAGGTATTAGTATTCCGTATTACGTATTAAGTATTAAGTATTTAGTATTGAGATGTTTGGCGGGGATATCAGTCTAGCTGATGATCTGCAGGGAAATTCCGTCATAATAAGTTGTATAACGGATCAGCGGTGTACTGCTGGGCCCGCTGAAAGGTGCACCATCAAGGATTTGGTAAATTGAACTTGTACATGTATCCTCGACAAAAGGCATATCTACAATGAGGTACGTGCATACCCCATTATTGCAACATTGGTCAGGTTCATAAGGCGGCATTCGATCATAAGCCATAAAATTATCCTGGGAAAGCCGGTAAACAATAATGCCACGACTTGGCGTAGTTGCCGGCAGGTAGGTCCACCCTCCTACAGTATTGAGTTCCTGATATTCGGTTGAATTCGGATTTATCGTAATATTAATATATGTAGGCGGTTCAACCTCATCCTCCCCTTTTTTGCATCCAATATGTAACAAAATCAATCCCAATACAATATAAATAAATGTTAAGTGTCTGTTTTTATGGCGAATCATCATGATCTCTTGAATTAAAAATAAGCGAACGTAAAGATAGGGATATTATTATATTCCTTACATTTGATGATTCTTGACCATAGAAAAGACTGGCTAATGGTAAAGAGGATTACTACGCATGAAACTAGTTCGATACTCATATTTTTTACTGCTCATTCTGATGTTGGCATTGTGGGGTTGTTTTGGTTCTCAAACGGCCAGGCAAAGCCGGTATAACAAAAAGCAGGAAAAGATCATGCTGAAGCAGATGGAAAAAGAATATGAGTATGCCCTGGAACACCACTATAAAATGCAATCGGAGCGCACACAAAACATGATGAAGCAATCCAAGAAACATTCAAAAAGGGTAAACAATAAGCGGAAAAAAGAACCTGCCAGAAGAGCTTCCAGTTGTATATCCAATAAGCCAGTCGGAGCAAAAAATGACGGCGAATAAATTACATACCAGGCTGATCCGATTAGTATTCACTTTTTATATCCTGATCCATTTTCTTGTTTTTTCCATTAATATCTACAGCCAGGAAATTCCGAACATCAAGTTTGACCGGATTTCCTCTGAAAATATTAAATTCGAGCGAGGGCTGTCTCAAAATGTCATTTATTGCATTTTACAGGATGATGAGGGGTTCATGTGGTTTGGCACCTGGAACGGATTAAACCGCTATGATGGGTATGACTTCAATATCTATACCATGCGGGAAGGCCTGAGCAATGCTACCATTCGTACAATCATAGAGGATGATAAACATAAGTTGTGGATCGGTACTGAAGACGGATTAAATGTCATAGATCAGCAATCAGGGAATATCACCCTGTTTAAGCATAACCCGGAAGAAAGCAATAGCCTCAGTAATGATTTCATCACCCATGTTTGTCAGGGCCCTACCGGGGATATATGGATTTGTACTACCAATGGGCTCAACAGGTATGATCAAACCCTGAATATTTTCACACACCATAATTTCTATTCACGATTAACCGACAGTACATACAGCAATTTCATTACCAAAGCCTTGCTGGATAATGAGGGTTACTTATGGATCGGTACCCGTTTTGGGTTGTTCAGGATGGACATTGAAAATCAAATTTTCATCCCATTTTTCCATAGTGATGATCCCTTCAGTTTGAGTGATAATGAAATCCTGGACATCTGTCAGGACCAGGATGGGCATATTTGGGTGGGAACGGCAAATGGATTAAATCAACATGAAATCAATTCAAATCTCTTCATCCGGTATTTTCATCGTCCGGGTGACCCGTTCAGCCTTAGTGATAATAGGATTAATGTTGTATATGAAGATACTTATGGTCTGCTCTGGGTAGGTACAAATAACAAGCTAAATATTTTTATGCGGGAATCCGGACAATTTCAGCAGTACACGCAAACCAGCAAGAACACCAGTTTGAGCAATGATGATATCCAGAGCATTTATGAAGATGATGCCAATAATATTTGGATCGGCACCTATAAAGGAGTCAATAAATTCGACCGCAGCTCAAGCAAATTCACACATTATAACCAGTCTTTTGAGACTCCAAATACCATGTCCAGCAATATTGTTTATGGAATCCTTGAGGACAGCAAGGGCTTTTTGTGGTTAGGATCAAGGAATGGTGTTAATGTACTTGACAGAAATTCCGGAGAATACAGCCAGATCCACTACCTGATTGAGGAAGGACATGATTTAGCAGATGCCAGGATCAGGAGTGTTCTGGAAGACAGGAATGGTACATACTGGATTGGCACAGAAGACTTTGGGTTATTTAAATATGAGCAGGACAAGAAACAGTTTACCCAATACCGGCATGATCCTTCAGATCCCAATTCCATCAGCGATAATGGCATCCTTGCTATGATTGAAGGCAGTGATGCGAAATTATGGATTGGCACCTATGGGGGATTGAATGTATATGACCCTGAAACAGATGCCTTCCAGCGATATCAATATAATCCGAAGGATCAACAGAGTTTGAGCCATGATAATGTCTGGACAGTATATGAGGATCGGCAGGGTCATATCTGGGTGGGAACTTATCATGGCTTGAACCGTTTTATCAAGGATTCCGGGATATTCATCCGCTATGAATATAATGCAGAGGATAATTTCAGCATCAGTAACAACAACATCGCTTCCATCTATGAAGATGAAGATGGAATATACTGGATCGCCACAATAGGGGGAGGATTGAATCGATTCGATCACAGCTTGAATAAATTCACCCATTTTACAAGTGACGATGGTTTGCCCAACAACGTAACTTATGCTACGCTGGAAGACAATGAGGGGAATTTCTGGATCCCGACCAACTGGGGACTGTCAAAGTTTAACAGGACAGACAGTACTTTTAGCAATTATGATGTCATGGATGGCCTTCAGGGCAATGAATTCAACGGGAATGCTAATTTCGTGAGCAGAGAAGGGGAAATCTTCGTAGGTGGAATGAATGGATTCAATGCCTTCTATCCAGAGGAGATCAAGCTCAACACCAAAATCCCTAAGGTTGCCATCATCGCATTCAAAAAATTCAACAAAATTCAACCACTCACAATCAACGATGGCGACACCATCTTTCTGGATTATAATGACAACTTCTTCTCATTTGAGTTTACGGCACTTGACTTCACCAATCCTTCAA
>JAUXCL010000200.1 GCA_030618905.1 Bacteroidales bacterium
GGTTACAAAGCGTTTTTTACTTTTGTAAAAAATCTGAATTTGGCTTCAAAGATTCCCATATCATTTATTTTTCCTTCCCTTATTGCATTAATGCTATTCATTTCTCTTCCCACATCCGCACAGGACAACCTGAATTTTCCTGACAGCATTCATAATAAAAGGCTCAAAGGTACAATCATCACCGGGAGTGCCATGTATGTGGGATCTATGGTGGGTTTATATTATTTATGGTACAAAGATTACCCCCATTCATCATTTCATTTCATTGACGACAGTAAGGGATGGCTTGGAGTAGACAAGGTAGGTCATATGGCCACCTCCTATTACATTGGCCGCTTCGGGTATACTGCTTTAAGATGGTCAGGTGTAAAAGAGACACCCGCTATCTGGATAGGTGGCAGCGTGGGTTTTGTTTTTCTTATTACCGTAGAAATATTTGATGGTTTTTCGGCAGAATGGGGTGCTTCAGCAGGAGATATAATAGCCAACGGTGTGGGAACCATTTTCTTCATCGGGCAGCAATTTCTATGGCATGATCAAAGATTCTCTTTAAAATTCTCATACCATTTTACAGATTACGCCCGGTATAATCCTGAACATCTTGGGGAAAGCTATGCACAAAGGTTTTTTAAGGATTATAATGGGCACACCTATTGGCTGTCGGCCAATATCAGGTCATTCATCAGGAAGGAATCAAAATTCCCCAAATGGCTGAATGTGGCGGTTGGATATGGAGCCAGGGGAATGCTTGGCGCAAAATCCAACCCCTCTGAAATTAACGGTGAAACTGTACCTCACTTCAACAGAACTCCACAATATTATCTATCTTTGGACATCGACCTGAGCAGGATCAGGACGAAATCAGAATTCCTTAACATTCTCCTGAATCTGGTTGGATTTATTAAGATCCCGATGCCAACTCTGGAGTATAATAAGGATGACCAATTTAAATTTCATTTTTTATATTTCTAAGGTGATAGAATGAAGAATGGCAGGGCAATCATTTGGGACTGGAACGGGACGTTGCTGGATGATGTTCACATATGTATTAATGGGATAAATGGCTTGTTGAAAGATCGTCAGCTTCCTTTATTGGATGAAACGATTTATAAAGAGATATTCACTTTCCCGGTCAGGGATTATTATGAGCGTGCTGGTTTTGACTTTGACAATGAACCTTTTGACATACCAGCGCTTCAGTTTATTGATTATTACCGGCATCATATTGGTGAAGCAGAATTATTCCCTGAGGTTATCGGCTTGCTTGAATATTTTATGGAGCGAGGCTTTAAGCAATCCATCCTTTCTGCCATGGAAAATGATTTCCTCCATCAATCTTTACGTGATAAAAAGATCCATGAATATTTCGATTATATAAGAGGTATTGATGATCATTTTGCGGTGAGCAAGACGCAGGAAGCAAGGAAACTGATATCATCAATGCAGACTGATCCCAGGCATACTACTATTATCGGGGATACCATTCACGATTATGAAGTTGCTAAAGAAATTGGTTGTGAGGTTTTGCTTGTATCACAAGGACATCAGTCTGCCAATCGACTTACAAAACTTGATTGCCATATAATAAACAGCCTGGGAGACCTGAAAGCAATATTTGAAGACACACCATCATAAGATTCCAGTTCACTTATACATGGTCTCATACTCTTCCGTACTGATCAAAGTGCCACGGTCGTAGACTTCTTTACGGACTGTTTCTGCATGGTCATTAAAGTACATCCAGGTCCCATCCTTGAAATTTCTAATGTACGTACCGGATAGGTTGACCTGCCCATTCAAATGATAAACGACCATCAGGCCCTCCAGCTTGCCATCGGTATATTTGGCTTTCAATTTGATGGTCCCTTCTGTGAAATATTGTTTCCAGGGACCGTTCTTTTCTCCTTCCTGATAGCTTACTTCCTCTGCAACCTTGCCATTATTATAATATGATTTCCAGATTCCGGCCTTCTCAGTATTTTCATATATTTCTTCGGCCACAAGCACGCCATCATAATCACTGTAATACAGCCAGATACTATCTTTCTGCTTATCCAGGTACTTTCCCTGAGCCATCAATAAACCATCTTTGCTATAAACCCTGGTTCTGGATTCTTTGCCATTATTATACATGAAGGATATCGCCTTGGTCTTGCCATTTGGATAAAAGTACCTGAATTCGCCAACAGGGATATTGTCTTTGAAATTACCCTCGAACTTGAGGTTCCCATTTCCATCATAGACTTTCCAGAGGCCCTGCCTTCTTCCCTCAGCATCAACCTCATTGATGTCCTTGTTAAATAATTCCTGCGTAAAAGTTTGAGTAGACGATAAAGTAAAAATGAGTAAAAGCAGGATCAGTTTTTTCAGCATAATGAATTGATTAGGGTACATAAAGTCAAAAGCCTGAACAAATGAAATAAATTCCATTAATTTTGCAAGTTCAAAGTTATAATAATTTTTTTCGCATTGAATACCTATTCCTCAAAATTGATGGAGAGGGCAGTTGATGAATTATCAAAATTGCCCGGTATAGGAAGGAAGACTGCATTAAGGCTTGCCCTCCATATGCTCAGACAGAATACCGCTGATGTTGAAACATTAAGTACGGCCATTCTAAATATGAGCCGTGAAATCAAGTATTGTAATCATTGTCATAATATCTCCGATACAGAGCTTTGTGAGATTTGCAAAAATCCTAAAAGGGATCCAAGAGTTGTTTGTGTGGTTGAGGACATCCGCGATATCATGGCCATTGAGAATACGGGACAATACAAAGGCATCTACCATGTTTTAAACGGGATCATTTCTCCCGTTGAAGGCATAGGCCCGGGTGATATTAACCTGGGAACACTGATATCCAAAGTGAATGACAATGAGGTGGATGAATTAATATTTGCTTTGCCAACCACTATTGAAGGGGATACTACCAGTTTTTACATTTACAAACAGTTGGAAACAAAAAAAATCCAGATCACCACTATCGCAAGAGGTGTTGCGATCGGTGATGACCTGGAATATACTGATGAGGTTACCCTCGGAAGATCAATTATCAACAGGACCCCATACCCGGGATCGGGTAATAATTAAATTTTAGTCCACAAATCCAATGAACAGTTTCTTCACATGGACCTGACCGTTGATCAAAAGTTTGACGATCACCGGTGTATTATTTACCGGTAGCGGTATTCTGTTCAGGCTTGAATTTTCAAGCTTCTCCCTGATCAATGCTTGTCCCAACATGTTATAAACCATCACATAACCCTCAACATCAACCGGATTGGACAAGGAAATCATCAAATCAGATTGATATGAATAAATTTTCAGTCCGGGATTATCCGGATTACCGGGCACCCCGACATAAGTGGAAACTACACTGATTACATTAGAATTGGCACTGGTATCAATAACGTTAAAGGCCCTGACACGATAATAATAGGTACTATCCAGTTCAAGTCCATACACCGGATAACTTGTATTGCTCCACACAAACAGACTTTCATATCCTGATAAATACTCTGCAAAGTCTTCATCTTTGGCTACATCCAATAAGTAACCATCAGCATATGTTGATTCTTCCCAATTAGCGTTAAAGCTATAGCCTGTAATATCTGTGGCTTCGAGTGCAAGAGGCGGATCCGGTGGAAGTGTCAGGGTAGTGGTATAAACCACATTTGAATTATTACTGGTACCGGATATATTCTCAGCCCTGACCCGGCAATAATAAGTGGTATTAGGTTCCAGGCCTGTAACAGCCCAGGTAGTGTCTGCCCCCACATTCAGGTTTTCATATCCTGGTGCATAACTACTAAAAATGTAATCATAACCCACATCGAGCCAATAGGAAGTGGCCCCACTTGAGGATCGCCAATTTGCATTAAAACTGTTTGATGTGACTTCAGTTGGAGTAAGTGCCAGAGGGGCATTGGGGTCATAGGGCAGTGTAGTTGTTTCCACCACATTGGAATTACCACTCGTACCTCCATCGTTGTATGCACGCACACGATAATAATAGGTGGCTTCCGCTGTCAATCCGAATACCGTCTTAATGGTATCACCCATCACATTTAAATTTTCAAACCCGGGCATGAATATGGTGAATCCGATATCTTCGGCTACATCCAGATAATAACCGTTCGCATTTGGTGTAGTGTTCCAAACTGCTTCAAAATAAGTTTGTGAAACATTAATAGCCGCTAAAGCATTAGGTGGGTTAGGCGGATATGGCAATGTAGTAACTTCGATGACATTGGAGTTACTGCTCGGACCTGCTGCATTATAGCTTCTGACCCTGTAATAATATATTGTCTCGGCGCTGAGTCCGGTAACAGGATAAGTAGTTACATCACCCACATCAAGGTTGTTATAACCAGCTAACATGCTCGAGAATGCGGTATCAAGGGCTACGTCAAGATAGAAGCCATCAGCTCCATATGAGCCAAACCAGTTGGCATCGAAACTATCCGTCGTAATATTTGTTGCAGCACTTGCGGTTGGCGTATACGGAAGATTCGGTATTGTCGGTGCATAAATGGTATTTGAATATCCACTGACACCTCCACTGTTATATGCTCTGAGACGGTAA
>JAUXCL010000071.1 GCA_030618905.1 Bacteroidales bacterium
ATAAGTAATATCTTTGTCTCCGCTAGTAGACCCTGCATTTGTCAAGTAAATACCTGATCCATTAGAGTAACCATTAATAATATTACCATCAATTATGAAGTTTCTGTAGCCGTCAATCGATATTGCCGATATGTCATCCTGATTAAATAAAAATCCATTTCCATTTGTTATTTCAATCCTATTAGTATTATAATTGTTTGGACCTAGTGCTTCTATATTGGAATTTAAAAAAGAATTATTTTGAATTTCTAGATCTCCGTATTTATATATTATATTACTATTTATAAAAGTTGAATTAGTAATAGTTAGGCTATTGCATTCTTGAGTTTCTAAAGATCCCAAAAACTGTAAACAATTGTTCATATTAAGATCCAAATCGGGGTTTTCAATAAATAGGGTGAAATAACAATCGGAATGTCTATAATCCACATTAATATTATCTCCCCATAGGAGATTTCCCAATACAGAAATCATTCCTGATTCTCTTTGAACTTGAATTTGAGCATTTGTTTGAAGATTAAGATGAGCTCCTTGAGCAATTGTAAGGATCCCATCATCATAAAAATCCAAATACTTTGGACCTGTAAACGATAGTGTACATGGACTAGCAATTATTGAATTTTCTTTCACAATACAGTTAAAGTTTATACTTGTGTTTGATTCAATCAATTCTGGTAAAACGAAATAATCAACGACCGCATTTGTAATAGTGTTATTCTGAATTGTAATAGGGAAATTATCGTGACTATATACCTCAAATGGATTTTCTGGGTCATCTCTGTAATCAAGGATTGAAAACTCAATAATCTCTCCATCATATTCACCATTAGAATCTACTTCTTCAACTCCTAATATAAACTTTAATTGTGGATACTCTTGCCACGAGAAGTTTTCCTCTATGTAATTCGAAATATCATATTCGAATTCCAATGGTTCATCTGTTGATCCATTCATTGGTAGTTCCCCTCCTCCATAGTGCCATTCAGTGTCCATGGCATAATATTTTTTTTGATAATCATCAAAATCAGTTGGTGCAGATTCAAAAGGATTCTGAGAAATATGTATGCCCACTCTCACCTTATTTCTTGCTTCATGTTTCATTTTTACTTTTGCAACTACAGCTGGTTGACGATACTCAACCTCTTCCAAAATATAAAATATTAAATCTTCTTGCACAGCAAGGTTGTAAGGTAACCAAATATATCCTGAATTTGCAAAGGTTGTACCCCAGCTATTTGCTACTAAAAAAGCTCCATACCCCCATGATTTGCAATTTACATCATCATGATACCCTACTATGGTCATGATATGATCTTCACCACTTGTAGGCCAACCAGTAAGAAATCTCTGACCTGTAAATGGTCCCGCCCCTAGTAAATCATAAGGATAGGCGTAATTAAAAACTTTCATAAAAACTCCAATTCCTCCGCAGTCAAATCCAGGTTGATTATTATGATTTGCAAGCCATGCTCTAATATTATCTAATCCATTTGCATAGTGTGCAAAAAGATAGCCGTCATCATTTACCCTATTCCAAATTCCATTACCATATCCTTCATAACCATCTAGCCAAGTTACACAATCATTGTTTAAGTGTCCTGCATCAATATAATTAGGACATCCATTATCCCTCACTATATTCCATCCGGTAACAACCTAACTCCCATTATTACCCCCTTGATTTAAATAATTCCAGGTGTAATGATGCGGATAAATATTTTCATCTTCATTTCCATCTTCGTCTTCTTCCCTGTTTATTTCATAAGCAAATGTATAGGTAATACCAGCAGCTTGGGCACATGAATTAAAGCTTCCCTGATTTAAATATTTCATAAAAGAAATCCTGCTGAGAATTGTCAACATAATTAGGTAACAGTGTTAATGATTCTGGATCTATAATCACTGTATCAGATGGATCTCCCAGATAATTACCAGGTCCTATTATCCATGGTTCTCCATTGGGATCAGGATTAACATTGGTCTGCGACAAAACATTTACACAAATTATAATTAAAGTAAGACAAATACTAACTTTTTGAATCATGATATAAGCTTTATTTAATTAATACTTTTTCGGAAAAGGAAGCTTCCTCAATTATAATATTTACGTAATACATACCTGCTTTTAATTGTGAAACATCCAATTGAAGTGTGTTGTTTGGCAATAATGTTCCAGAATCATTAATGATAAGTTTTCCTTGTAAATCATAAACCAGTATGTTTTGGATTTCTTTCTCATTACTTCTTGAAAGCATTAAAACATTTAAATTGGTTGACGCAGGATTTGGATAGATAAAAAATTCATAATCCTGTATAATTTCATTAACATTGACAAAAAGTGGATTAATGGAGCGATATAGTGGCGGTCCAAGTGAGGATCCATCACTTGAACGGGCATAAAAGTAATTATCATCAGTAATTTCAAGTTGTTTAATATCATTATTCATGATATTATATGTATAATCCTCCCAGGTTTCACCATTATTATTGGAAAAAAATACGCCACCAATTGGGAAATTGTGCCTGGAACAGCCAATAAACATATTATCATTCTCTTTAATTATGACGGAGAAAATATCTCGCCAAGGCAGAACCGTGTCCCAGGTAACCCCCTGATCAACAGTTTTATAAAGCCCATAATACACACATCCCACAAATAACTCCTGGTTGGAATTGTAAGCTAATGATTGAGCATCATAACCATTTAGTCCAATATTTCCCCAGGAATTACCAAGGTCATCCGATATGAAAACGCCTCCTCCTCCGGGACTTGAATAGTCTGTACATGCTACATAAATTTCACTTTCTGAAATGGGTAAAATTGAGTTAATGACTCCACTCATTACCAGAGATGTATCCCAGGTAATACCATAATCAAATGATCGCATAATCCCTCCCCAGAATCCTGCAAATAGAACTCCAGATGACACCTTGCACAAACAAATCACATTTTGCATAAACGGCAAAATATGTTCCCAGTCATCGCCAAAATTTTTAGTCATGTAAATACCTGAGCTAGTAGCTGCATATAAAGTATCAACCCCTAAACTGATTAAATCATATATTGTCCAAGCATCTATTCCGGTAAATTCCCAAGTATTGCCACCATTTATTGATCGATAAATCCCTCCTTTAATATATGGGTGGTTTGAGCCAGTGCCAAGAATTATTGTATCGTAATTCATAGGAAGCATTGTAGTAATTGGCATAGTGTCGGGATCAATAATTTCCTGCCAGTAATGCTGGGTATACGAATTAATATTTACAGAAAAAAGTATAAGAAGAATATATATCCTTTTGATATGAAATGAATGATTTAACATTTTTCAGTTACAAGATACTATTAATATTTAAAGATGTCAGGTTATATCTAATTCATAATATGTTTAGCGTCAGCGAAATGTTTACCAGCATACCCATTACTGGGACTGGAAGAAGAATAAGTATCCGGCAGGAAAGATTTTTGACAGAAAAACAGCTAGGGAATTGGTACAAAGTACAAAGTATTAAGTACGAAGTAGGTTATTCTTTAACTTTCGTGTTGATCCACAGGTGACTATACCAACACCAGCCTTTCCCATCCAGCCGTGGTGCGGTGATGGTATAGAGTGTTCTGCGATTGGGTAACTGGTTGATGCTCCGGATCTTGATCACCTGTCCCTCTATGGATTCCTCAAACGTGATAATGCATTCCTTATCTCCGTGGATGAAGCATTGCAACTGGTCCAGATCGATGACCTCATGATCAAGACAGAGGATAAGCTCGGGCGGATTGCTGGTCATAATGGTAGATTCGGGTTTTTCCCATTTTACCGGAAGGGGGTGCATGTTAACTTTATCGATGAAGCCAATCAGCGAAGCGTAAGGTCCGCCCATTGGGTAACGTGGTAGTGACCAGAGATCAGATGACTGATCAATAACCCCGCTGTTTTGTGCACATGCAGCGCTAAATCCTGCATTTTTAATCAATAGCTCCAGCTGCTCATTAAACTCCCCAAAGGGATAAGAATATACCTTTGACTGAATACCCAGCTTTTCCTTTAACTTTCCTTTGAACATGCTCAGGTCCCGGGCGAATGCTTTTAGCATCTCTTGCCCCGAAAGATCCAAAAAGTGATCATGCGCATGGGAATGACAGCCGATTTCCATACCAGCCTCATTAATTTTCCTGAGTTGTTCCCAGCTCATATAGTCCTTATCTCCCACATGATTTGTGTTGATAAAAACCGTTGCCTTAAATCCAAATTCCAGGAGGATGGGAAAGCCAGATGTATAAAATGACTTATAGCCATCATCAATAGTCAGGATAACTACCCTGTCACTGGAATTGCCTCCCGTTTTCATCCAATGGACAGCCTCACTCAGCGTGAGTATCTTACATTTTTCATTTTTCAAATAGTTCATATGAGACCTGAAAACCGAAGCTGAAATATTGGTAGACGCATAGCGCTTATCATCAAAACGATGATACACAAAACAAACCATTTCCTTATCGCCAGGTGAAATCAGTGGTGGTTTTGACTGGGCTCGGATGGACATACCATAAGCACCTAATAATATGATCAGGAGAATGGCCCGGAGCCAATTTGTATTTTGAATGGTCTTCAAAGGTTCAGGATATGAACAATATTTGTATATTTAACTTCAAATATAAGACATAAATCATGGCAAAAAAAGAAATAGCCCTCTTAAAGAAACAGATTGATAAACTGGAAGCCAAAGAGTTCGACTTAGAAGCATGGAAAAAGTACACGATTATTCTCCTTGCCCGTATCTTCGGAGACAAGACAGAGAAGATCCGGCAGATCGAGCGTATCGAGTATGATTTCAGCAGTTGGTCATTAAGGGATACCACCGGGGCCTCCGCTTATCTGGAGTCCTGTAAGAAACTGGGGCAGAAAATTTTGGAAGCCTCTATTGACGAGCTGGAAAATTTTGGCGTTCCCGAACATAACGATGAGGAGAATGCTTTTTACCAGTTGATCATTAGCTCGCTGGAGGATGAACTAAAGGGCTTGCAGGTCAAGGAGATCAAATCTCTGCTGACATCCACAGAAAAAAGAGAAAAAATACTGGAAGATATACAGGAAAGGCTGTTAAGTTATGGTCCGGATGTTGCGGCTACCGTTTTGGCCGGCATTCTCACAGACCAGATCTTTATCAGGGAATTAGGCAAATAAATATGGAAAAAAAAGAGACTGCAAAGTTGATCATTGATTACATGCATAGGGCCATGATGCACCATGCCATGTGGTATGCGGAAGTGAAAGAACAATTCGGACAGGAAAAAGCCCTGGCCGTCATGCAAAAAGCTTTCGAACGGAGTTATCAGATACAGATGAAGCGACTGGGTAAGATCCTTGATTTTGAGATGGAGGATGAGCTTCCTTCTTCATTGATGAATATGAACGAACAGACCCTTGAAAAGCTGAAAGAAGGCATTGCCATCAACTGGCTTGTCAATGATGGGGTATGGTTCCAGGAGCTTGAGTTTTCACAAGGCATGGAAGATGCCAAACGTTGTAATGATTCCTGCTGGGCCCAGTTCTCTCCATTTGAAGCCTGGTCCATTAAAAACCTGTTGGATTTGCCTGACAACCCGGGATTGGAAGGCCTTAAGCAGGCCATGGGGTACCGGCTTTATGCCAGCATCAATAAGCAATCCATTGTGGATGAAAAGCCGGATAGCTTTGTTTTTCGTATGGACGAATGCAGGGTACAGCTGGCCCGCAAACGCAAGGGCCTTGATGATTACCCCTGCAAATCGGGCGGAATGATTGAATATACCACCTTTGCCGAAACTATAGATCCACGGATCAAAACAGAATGCATTGCCTGCCCACCGGACCCCCATCCGGAGGAGTATTTCTGCTCCTGGAGATTCTATACCAGTGAACAGTGAACAGTGAACAGATGTGACCGGTGACCGCTGTTCAGGGTTCACGGGCATCTCCTTGTTTTTCTGATTAAATTTCGTAGTTTTGCACCCTGATTTTGTAAAGCATCCAATATTTTTATTGATGGGATTTAAGTATAAGGAATACAAAAAATTAAACCTGACGCAAACGGGAATTGATGTTGGCAAGTATTGGAAGGAGCATAAAGTCTTTGAAAAAAGTCTTGAAAAGACTGCTGGAAACAAGCCATTCGTGTTTTATGAGGGCCCCCCTTCAGCCAACGGAAGGCCTGGCATCCACCATGTACTCTCACGTGCCATCAAAGATCTCTTCTGCCGTTACAAAACCATGAAGGGCTATTATGTGGAGCGCATGGCCGGCTGGGATACACATGGACTGCCTGTTGAGATCCAGGTGGAAAAAACCCTGGGGATCACCAAAGAAGATATTGGAAAGAAGATCTCAGTTGAAGATTACAATAAGGCATGCCGTGTTGAGGTCATGAAATTTAAGGACCAGTGGGATGAGCTGACGGAGGAAATGGGTTATTGGGTTGACCTGGAGCATCCTTATATGACATTTACCAATAAGTACATCGAGACGGTCTGGCATTTGCTGGCCAAATTGTATGAAAAAGGCTTACTCTACAAAGGCTATTCCATCCAACCTTATTCGCCTGCTGCCGGTACAGGCCTGAGCTCACATGAGCTGAATATTCCCGGATGCTATCGTGATGTCAAAGATTCCACGGTGGTAGCCCAGTTTAAGCTTCTCAGAAATAAAGAATCAGCTTTTCTGTTTGAGATGGCAGGGGATGAAATCTTCTTCCTGGCATGGACAACTACACCATGGACCCTTCCTTCAAATACCGCACTGGCAGTTGGTAAGAAGATTGACTATATCGCTGTCAGGACCTTTAATCCATATACCCATAAGCCCATTGTTGTAATCCTTGCGAAGGAATTGAAAGACAAATACTTCCCGGAGAAGAATACGGAATTGAAACTGGAAGATTATGAGCCGGGACAGAAACATATCCCTTTCAAAGTGATTGGTGAGTTCAAAGGGAAAACTTTGGAGGGTATCCGTTTTGAACAGCTTCTTCCTTATGCCCAGCCTGAAGACGGAGATGGCTTCAGGGTTGTGCCCGGGGATTTTGTGACTACCGAAGAAGGTACGGGAATCGTTCATATAGCGCCAAGCTTTGGTGCTGATGACTTCAAGGCTGGCAGGGAAAACGGAATCGGGTCGCTAACGATGGTCGACAAGCAAGGCCGGTTTATTGAGCAGATGGGCGAATTTGCGGGGCGCTATGTGAAAAATGAATATGCTCCGGATTTTGATCCGGAGAAAGCTGAAGATACCGTTGATATTGACATCATCGTTAAGCTAAAGAAGGAAAACAAAGCCTTTAAAATCGAGAAATACGAACACAGCTATCCACATTGTTGGAGGACGGATAAACCCATCCTGTATTATCCACTCGACAGCTGGTTTATCAGGTCGACGGCTTATAAAGACGAGATGCTGGCTTTGAACCAGGATATCAACTGGAAGCCTGCTGCCACAGGAACAGGGCGTTTTGGCAACTGGCTGGAAAACCTGGTCGACTGGAACCTGTCGAGGTCCAGGTATTGGGGAACACCATTGCCCATCTGGAGAACAGGGGATAGCAGTGAAGTCATATGTATTGGCTCTGCTGATCAGCTGAAATCAGAAATTGATAAAGCCATAGAAGCCGGTTTTATGGAGTCAAATCCAATGGAAAAGTTTGTTCCCGGTGAAATGTCGGAAGAGAACTATAACACATTCGATCTGCACAGGCCTTATGTGGATGATATCATACTGGTTTCCCCAAAAGGAAAGAAAATGCAACGTGAGCTTGACCTGATCGACGTATGGTTCGATTCAGGTGCCATGCCTTATGCACAATTTCATTACCCTTTTGAAAACGAAGAAAAATTTAAGGATTATTTTCCTGCCGACTTTATTGCAGAAGGAGTGGACCAGACCAGGGGATGGTTCTTTACACTGCATGCCATTGCAGTCATGCTTTTCGATTCTGTCGCATATAAGACCTGCGTTTCCAATGGCCTGGTGCTGGATAAAAATGGCAATAAAATGTCTAAGCGCCTGGGCAACACAGCAGATCCTTCTGATACCATTCATCATTTTGGCCCTGATGCTACCCGCTGGTATATGCTTACCAATACCCAACCCTGGGATAACCTGAAGTTTGATCATGAAGGCATTAAAGATGTGGTCAGGAAATTCTTTGGTACACTTTATAACACCTATGCTTTTTTCGCATTGTATGCCAATATCGATGGTTTTGTTTACAAGGAAGATGAAATTCCATTTACAGAGCGCCCCGAAATTGATCGCTGGATCCTTTCCGAGCTGAATTCATTGATCAAATTCGTAGATGAGAGCTATGCTGATTATGAACCGACTAAAGCCGGAAGGGCCATTGCCGAATTTGTGGATGAGCACCTCAGCAACTGGTACGTGAGGCTGAGCCGCCGCCGTTTCTGGAAAGGTGAATACTCTGCAGACAAGATCTCGTCATACCAGACACTTTATACATGCCTGGAGAAGGTAGCCCAACTATCTGCACCCATAGCACCTTTCTTTTCCGACAGGTTGTTTATGGACCTGAACACGATAAGTGGACAAGTTAATGCAGAATCGGTTCACCTGTCAGATTTTCCGGAAGCCAACGAAGACTTTATCGACAAGAACCTGGAAGAAAGAATGGAACTTTCACAGAAGTTCTCATCCATGATTTTATCCTTAAGGAAAAAATCTAATATCAGGGTACGTCAACCCCTGAACAAGATCATGATCCCGGTATTGAACAAGAAATTCCAGCAGCAGTTACAAGCTGTTGAGAGCCTGATCTTGTCAGAGGTTAATGTAAAAGAAGTTGATTACCTGACGGATGCTGCAGGTGTCCTGGTGAAGAAGATCAAACCTGATTTTAAGATACTGGGACCGAAATATGGCAAAATGATGAAGCAGATTGCTGCGGCCATCAACCTGCTTTCCCAGGATGACATCAATAAAATTGAAAAGAACGGCCACTATGAACTGGTTGTTGACAATAATTCACTTGATATTCTGTTATCTGATGTGGAAATTGTCACAGAGGATATCCCGGGCTGGTTGATTTCAAATGCAGGAAGCTTTAGCGTTGCCCTGGATGTGACCATGACACCCGAACTCAGGGAAGAAGGCATTGCGCGTGACCTGGTAAACAGGATACAAAACCTTAGGAAAGACAAGGGTTTTGAGGTGACGGATAAGATCAGGATCCAGGTCGGAAGTAATGAATTTTTGAACCCGGCAATTCAGAATAATTTTTCTTATATTTGTTCTGAAACATTGGCTGAAAGTTTGGATATTGTGGATCAGCTTGATGATCCGAAAAAGGAGAATATCACCTTGTCAGATGAGATTTCGACGCAGGTGGCAATAAAAAAGTTTTAATGTTTTACACTCTAATACTAAACCTATGAATAAGCAAGACACAAAGAAGAAGGATAATCAGGTGAAAACCAGGTATTCAGATGAAGAGCTTGAAGAATTCAAACAAATCATTCTGGAGAAGTTGGATAAAGCAAACAGGGACCTGAAAATGCTTACAGAAGCATTTACCAATACTGATGAACATGGAACAGATGATACTTCGCCAACATTCAAGGTGCTTGAAGAGGGTTACCAGGTATTGTCAAAAGAAGAAAACAGCCGCCTTGCTGCCCGCCAGAGCAAGTTCATCCAGAACCTGGAGAATGCCCTGGTCAGGATTGAAAATAAGACTTATGGTATTTGCAGGTCTACAGGAAAGCTGATCTCGAAAGAAAGGCTAAGGAGTGTTCCTCATGCTACATTAAGTATTGATGCCAAGTTGAAGCAATCCAAATAATTTCCCCATTATATAGTGAAAAAAGCACTGATTATCATTTTTATTATCCTGGTCATTGACCAGGTTTTTAAATTTTGGATCAAGACCCATATGAACATTGGCCAGGAGTACAGTGTGATTGGCGATTGGTTCCTGCTCCATTTTACAGAAAATGAGGGAATGGCTTTTGGGATGCGTATCGGGGGATCATTTGGCAAGCTGATCCTCAGTATCTTCCGGATCATCGCCGTGTGTGTGATCGGTTATTATTTGTATCGCCTGACCTTGAAAAAAAGTAATTTCGGTTTGGTCCTTTCCATTTCCCTTATCCTTGCCGGAGCCCTGGGCAACATCATCGATTCTGCATTTTATGGTTTATTATTCAGCCACAGCAGCTACCATACGGTAGCTACCTTCCTGCCCGAAGGCGGTGGATATGGCAGCTTCCTGCATGGTAAAGTAGTAGACATGCTCTATTTCCCCCTGATTCAAGGCAATTTCCCCGGCTGGTTCCCCATCTGGGGTGGTGACACTTTCATTTTCTTCCGGCCGGTATTTAACATCGCAGATTCTTCAATCACAGTGGGTGTTTGCTTACTGTTGGTGTTTCAAAGGAGGTTTTTTAAGAAATAGAATCAGTTATAGGTTATAGGTTATAGGTTATAAGTTATAAGTTATAAGTTATAAGTTATAAGTTGTTAAAA
>JAUXCL010000077.1 GCA_030618905.1 Bacteroidales bacterium
ACCTGGCAGAGGATGAGTATGTAAGGGAAATATATTTGGGGCAGAATTTTGAGTTGAGAAGATAAATTCAATCCACGTTCCATAGCGCCATGTTCAACGTTCAAAGATATCGCGCCCCTCTGGGGCGCAGGTTCTTGTGATATCATTTTTCCTACCGACATCAGGCCCCTACGGGGCCGGTTTTCAATAATTAGCCCGGGTCCCATCGGGACCAGATATCGGTAGAAATGAATTTACGGGTTAGTAACAGCGCCCTGTAGGGGCGCGATAAAAAGAATCCGGCCCCTGCTCAGGCTCCACATTCAATGGACCACGTTCCATAGCGTCATGTTCAACGTTCAAAGTTCAATTTCGTTTGAACCTCGAACCTTGAAATTTGAACATGTCCAGATGTCTTAAAAAATAAAAGATATCTCCCCCGTAATAAACCTTCCCGGAGATAAAAGCCCTTTCCTGTCAATATAGATCTCATTAAGGATGTTCTGGATCATGAGCGTTATTTTAAACTTTCCCCGGAAGGTTCTGTACAACTTGAGATCTACCAGAGAGTATGGCTCAAGCAACAATGTATTCTCTTCATCAAACCATTGTTCTCCGGTATACTGATACGATAGTGACGTATTTACCCATCGATGCTGCAAGGTAATACTGGTGTAAAACTGGTGCATCGGTACTTCATTCAGGTATTTTCCCGTCAGGTCGGTATTGTTCTCCGGATCCACATCGTAGGCGGTAATGTTGGAACGATTATAGGCATAATTGGCTGTATAAACCAGGTTTGCCAAAATGGCATAGGTAAAGGTGACCTCTGCACCAAGGATCTGCACTTCACTTACATTGCGCCGTTGATATACCGGCTTTAACTCATCGCCACCGGTATCAATGGAATCACCCACCCCGATCAGGTATTGAAAATCCCTGCCAACAGAAAAATATAAAGCAGGTTCTATCTTAATCTTTTTGATGAGGTCGACCGTTGATCCTATTTCATAATTGATCAGCTTCTCCGGACCAAGCTTTGGATTGGCTACCTTAAATCCTTTCCTTATCTTTCCCGACATGCACATGTCATCCAGTTTGGGAGGCATAAATCCTGTCCCAACTGATGCATAAAAGGAAGTGCTGTTAAAGAACTGGTATTGTATGGCCAGCTTGGGATTAAAATTATTCCATTGGCTGTCTTGATAGTCAGCCTGATGATCCTGGATAAAGCCGGTATTGCTTGTGGGATCCATAACGAGGATACTCCCATCCCAAAATCGATCATGATCAAACCTGATTCCGGCTATGAGGTTTCCTTTGCCTTTGGAAAACCCTATCTCATCCTGAATAAACAGGGCATAGGTGCTGAGCTTACCGGTGTATTTTATTTGATCGGTGGAGGTACGGTATATCGTCGACGAATTGACATCACCCTGCTTTAAATCCAAACCAAAAGTCAAAGTCTGTGTTTTAAAAATGTCATGGCTAACATTAAGATTCAAGCCGAAATCAAGTTTATCCGAGTTGGTCTCCGATAATTTATATTTATTGGATCTGCTCATACTTTCACTTTGGCGACGGTAATCTTCATGATGCATATAAGCATTGGCATTAATGATAAAGTCATTAGCCAGCCCTGAATATAGAGCTTGTACAATGTTGACCATATAATGATCATAACCACCATCCTCTTCATAGACTTTTGTACCATTCCCATGTTTGGCATTGGAATTGAAATACTGGATCTCTATATTGTGGTCTGGATGAAACTGGTACCCCAGCAAGGCATGAGCGTTGAATTCTTTGAGATAAGCTTTGACGTCATAATTGCCACGTGAGGCTTCTGGTTCCAGGATATACCCATCACCCTGTCGTCCGAACAGGTTTACTTTCCAATATAGACTCTTATCCTTAATTCTGTATCGGCCACCGATATCCAACATGCCACCAAATGTATTATAGCTGGAAACCAGTGCTTTAACATTTCCCTCAATAGGTTTTGAAGGTTTCCTGGTCTGAATTATGATAACACCTCCCATCGCATTGTTACCGTAAATAGCTGAATTCGGTCCTTTGATGACTTCTATATGATCAATATCTTCAGGCTGGATGATCTGCCAGTTAATAGCTCCTCCGGCAGATTTATTTAAGGGTACGCCATTGAGTAAAACCAGGGTTCTGGAACTGCTGTTCAGGCCACGCATGGTAACAGAGGTGTTCTTTGAAAATATTCCCCAACTGCGGTTTACATGAACATTGGATACCGTCCTGAGCAGGTCATCAGTATTGGAATAAGTAACATTCCGGATCGTCTTACGATCAATACGTTCCAAACGTGAAGGAATATCATTCTGCCTTCTTTCAGTTAATGTGGCAGAGATGATTACCGGGTTGAAATCGTATATACCCGGTGTTAATAAAATGTCAATCTGGATGTCATGATCTTCAATACTTATCTTCTGAACCTGATCCTGGTAACTGACATGCGAAATACGAAGAATATACTCACCTGGCGCAAGGTTCAGAATATCAAATGAACCATTTCCATCTGAAGTAGTTCCCCGCTTGCTGCCTTCAATCTGGATACTGGCCTGTGCAACAGCCTGATTGGTGCTTGCATCTCTGATCTTACCTTTGATGTCCCCGTCACTATATGCCAGTCCCGGAATAATGAAAATGAGCAATAGGCTGAGAATGAACCTGGAAGCTTTCATCAGATTTCGATCATTTCTGGATTTTGACATCAAGGACTACAAATCCAGCCTCAGTACCCTCTACTTCTTTGATATTAAAGATACCCAGTTTATTATCTTTTGTTTTAAAAGTGTAAATATCATTGACCTTAAGTTTCTTAGCCTTACGCTTTCCTTCTCCTTCAGTATAATTGGCCAGCAGGGTACTGTCATTAACAATAGTGTTATAGTCAGCCGGGCTGAGGTCAGTTTTAATATAACGTGTAGTATTGATATTGGTCCAGGTTTCAAAATTCCCGGTAAATATTCCATCTTCAATATTGGCTCCTGGTGAGGCCAGCACATTTTTATCCTCGCCATAATAATAATAGACCATATCAATCAGAGCTTGCAAGTCCGGATCCGTATCTAATTCAGATAGGAAATGAATAGAATTATCCTGTATACTGAAAAAACTACCTGTAGCATTATTGTTCTGTGCTCCCATTTTAATCGCCGTAATCTCTGTCACGGGCTGATAATTGGCAGCAGTATCAAGTAAAATATTAAAAGAACTGGATGCACTATACCCTTCTTTATCCCTTATGGTGAAGACCCAGCGTTCTTCTTTTTCCAGGCTTTTTATAAATGACCTGGACCAGCTAAAATTGGCTGAATTAAAACCGGTGTCAAAAACGACTTGTTCCTGTCCGTTACTAATGCTTTTAATGAAAAAATTAGTCAGCTTTGATCCATAAGCAGTAACACCACAGGTAAATTCCTCACCAACTTTTAACATGGTATCCTGATATACATAACCTGTTTCATCCATCAAATATAATTCTGGCACTTCCTGGTCAGGATCTAATGGTCTACATGAAGAGATAGTTAGTAATACAGTTAATAAGAGCAATACTTTTGGTAAATAATTCAATATTTTCATTAGGTGAAATGGATTGATAGTGCTTAATTAATATTGAAATTTTTAATCTTTCTTGTACCGTGATAAATTAGAAATCCTGATACACCTCCGATCATGCCGAATATAAAGAAGCTAAGCAGTGGTCCCCAGGTGCCATATTTGATAAAGGTTCCATAGGGGTAGCCAGTAGATAAATGAATGAGCAAGCGGCTCAGTGGGATACTGACATAAGCAAGGCCTGAGATGATCCCTATGTAAATGAAACTTTTTCTTTCACAGGTAAATGCGTTGTAGCCTAAATCCAGTATGATACCCGGCAGCATATAGTTGAAACCCATCATCGGGTCCTTAAAACCAAAAACAGGAAATAATAACAACAAGCCAATACCGACAGAGGAAATACTTGCAGCAAATTTCAGCCTTGAACGTATCCTGGCCAGCATTAGGATGGCCATGAATTCAATCCCATGATGCCCGGGTATATTCAACGGTGTTCTGAGCCTGGCATGCAACAGGATGGCAATCATCCCGGCCCCAGATAACAACAGGATTTCCAGGATCAAAGCCAGTGTCTTGTTATGAGATCTTATGGATATGCTCTTTTGATAAGGTTTTCCATTCATAGTCTTGCCGATTTGTAATTTTTTCAACAATTAATACAGGTTTATGATTCAGGAGCAGAGGCCGGGTCCATTGTGCGGTCAAAACCCTGTTACTCATTAGCGCTTTTTCCCCTTTAATGGTCTGTACGGCACTGATTCCGTAACTGCTGAGGAGCTCTTCAACAGGATAAACTCCAGGATCCATATCCCTTAACTCCCTGGCTCCTTTCAACCAGATAAACCGGCCATCATTGCCGCTGCTTCTCAATCCGATTGCTGCAAGGGCTCCGATCACACCACCCTGGGTCCCGGTCAGTCCTTTAAGATATACATTGGATCTTTTTGCTAAATCCCTGGCTGATATTTGATCCAATACTATGCGCTTGGCTTGCTTTCCCCATTCCTCAAGCTTTCTGTTGATTTTATCGGTTTCCACAATTCCCAGCCCGATATCCGATCCCTCGGGGGCGATACGGAGCAGGTACTGGCTGCAAAAATCACGAACCTGCTGAACATTATTGTGGGTTTGACAATCTAATTCCAGGCATGCCGAACTGTTTCTCGATGTATAAGGGATATCCGGATGTATAAGAAGTTGATGCCGGGTAATTCCGTTTACAGTTCCGATAGACTTTTCTTCAAGTAATTTCGCCAGTTCCCTTGCATGGAATCCTGTGCCGGGGCTGCCGGAAATATCAGTATCATCGATTCCAATATATACCTTCATTATTCCTTCCCGGTTCTTATCCAGCTTACTCTTAAACTCGTTATATGCCTGCTCAACAGCATTGTCAAACCGGGTATGCAAAACCTGGTAGGCTTCCATGAGTTTTTCCGCCCTATAGCTGTTCAGCATTCTTGATGTCACCCCAGGCTTTCCGGTAACTGATGCCTGCCTGGCCGGCAGCAGTTTTTTCGTTATGCAAAAGTTAATCTTCCTGATGCGGCTTAACCAGCTCAATCAATTCCGGCAGATCCATGCCTATCTTTTGCAGATGTGAGATCTTGGGAACTCCGTTTTTGGTCCAGCCTCTCCTCTGGTAGACGGCGTCAATCAGCTTTTCATACTGGTCTTCGCGATATATCCTGAGGACTTTCATTTTATCCGAAGTGGATTTACCCCTGGTGTCATATCCAAGCAGCTCTTCCAGCTGTTTGTCATACCTCTCTGCGCGTGACTCGTATTCTTCTATTGTAACCGGACCTGCAGCCCTGAAGGGTTGTGCATCATATTTCCGGATGCCATATCCACGTTTCAGGTTGAAAATCCTTTGGAAATTATATACCCGTTCTGACTGGAGGATCATCTCTTTCTTATCGAACGGCTTTCCTGTTACGGCTTTGAAGATAGTCACGTAGTTGTCGACATGCTCAGGTACCTTAGCCGGTTCATCGGTCTCTGCATTGTTTTCGGGTTCTACATCATTCCACGGCAGTTTACAGAGTCCTACCAGGCCAAACCATGTCCTGAACATTGGGAAATAATGCAGGGCTTCGGCTTTGTCCTCGAAAGTAGGGATCTGGTTGTTTACCATATCCATAAAGATGAGCCATGCTTCATCATGCTGAGGTCCTTTATTGGTCAATGCGAAACCGCCCTGCTGGGCAAGAGATTCTTTGGAAACATATTCTGAATATTCCAGACCCTTGTTCTCCATACCTATATCTTGTAAAAAGTCCGGGTCGCCCCAGCCTTTTTCAGCGAACATTTCCTTTAATTTTCTGATTCCCATGCCAGCTTTAACACCAAATCCTTCACCACGTGCCAATTGATGTATCAATTCCATGGCAGAATCAGCATTTCCAAAGTTGAGTTTGAGGCCACCTGTCCTTTCTTCATTCAAGATACCATTTTCATAGCACTCCATGACGAAAGCAAGGGTAGTTCCCCAGGTAATGGTGCAAATGCCGTAGGTGTCGCAATAAAAATTCGCTTCTATGATATAATCCGGGTTGAAGATGCCGCAATTAGACCCCAAGCCACCTGCGTTTTCATATTCTGGTCCATCGACAAGGACTTTATCTCCTTTATAAGGACCACTTCTCAGTTCATATTCATCAACCCCTTTGGCACAGGCCATATTACATCCAATCCAGCAACCATCGGGTATGCCCTGGGTAAACCTGGACTTCCATACTTCCGAATGAATGGCATCAGCTTCCGGATGGCTGCCAAATTTATAGTTGTTAATCGGCAGCAGGTCATAGTCATTCATGATATTGACCAGGTGGGCTGTACCCTTGGTCCTCATTTCAGCTTGTGAGTCATCCAGTTCCCGCATTTCCTTGTTGAAACGCTTTCCCCTTTCCATAATGGGTGCAAGGTCGGCTACATTATTCAGGTTCCCTTTCACACCGGGGATCTTGGTAACAATGGCTTTCACATGCTTGTCACGAAAAACGGTTCCTATCCCGCCACGGCCGGCTTGTTTCAGCCGGATTGCTTTTCTTTTCGGATCATAAAAACTAAAATTCAGCATACCGATCAGCGAATGTCCGGCAGCAGCACCTGTAGAGACAACAGCAATATTTTTTTTATCCTTGTCGTCATCAGCGTACATGTCTGTAAGGATCTCTGCCAGTACATGACTGTCGTAAGGTTCATGAGGGGCATCGATGATCTGCACTTTATGATTTACACCATCAATAAAAATAATGATGTCCTTTTCTGCTTTACCCTGTAATTCCAGGGCATCGAAGCCCGAAAATTTCAGGTATGGGCCGAAGAATCCACCTACGTTGCTATCCATTACCGAATTGGTCAGAGGGGATATGGAAACACAAATGGACTTACCTGTACCTGAATACTGTGTGATGCCACCAATAGGTCCGGATGCAATGTTGATCTCATTCTCGGGATCATTCCATTTAGTTTCGGTTGTAGTCGCGTCCCACAAAAGCTTTAAACCAAAACCACGCCCACCAACAAATTTTTCTTTCATGAGGGCAGGGACTTCCTTCTCCATGATCTCATTATCGGAAATATTGACATACAATATTTTATCAGTATAACCGCGGTACAATGGCTTGAAAGTATATGGCCATTCTTTTATAACAGTATGGCCTTTTTTCATGTCTTCGATATTCATAATCATAAAGTTTTTAAGAATTATCCAATTAAAGCACCCCAAAATTATAAAATTTTTTGATGAGTAGATACAGATGATTTCATCATTGCGTAGATTCTTTGTACTTTTAGGTAACCAAATAATATTACCATGGACCTGTATGATATCAAGCGATTAATTCACAACAAGAAAATAGGCATTGCAGGCTGCGGGGGATTGGGATCCAATTGTGCTGTAGCACTGGTCAGAACGGGGATCAAGCATATAGTTATTGCAGATTACGACATCATCGATGAATCCAATCTGAACAGGCAATATTATTTCCTGAACCAGGTGGGCAGAAAAAAGGTGTTTGCCCTGCGTGATAACCTGATGGCCATTGAACCGGATGTAAATATTGAGGTTTTTGATACCCGGTTGGATGAAAGTAACCTGATCAAAATATATGGCCAGTGTGATATCATCGTAGAGGCTTTTGATGAGGCCAGCCAGAAGCAAATGATCATTGAGACATTTTTATCGGAAATGCCTGAAAAGAATATTATTTCAGGGGTTGGCCTTGCTGGATTTGGGAACAACAATTCGCTGAAAACGTCCAGGTTTGGAAACCTCTATATTTGCGGGGATAATATTTCTGAAGTATCTGAATTGAACCCTCCCCTGGCCCCACGTGTTGGTATAGTGGCAAATATGCAGGCCAACCAGGTTTTGGAAATTTTATTAAGTACAGAAAGTCAAGTCAATGAAAATCAAATTGAATAACAGGGAAGAAGTTTTTGATCAGGATCAGCTATCTATCGATGAGCTGATTCAGGAGAAAAATTTTACTTTCAAATTGCTGGTTACCAAGATCAATGGGAAACTTGTTAAAAAAGATGAAAGGTCGACAGCCATCATTAAAGATGGTGACGACGTGGCCATATTACACATGATCAGTGGGGGATAATATCCTGAGAAGCCAATATTTCTGCTACCACAAAAGTACTTCCGCCAATAAAGATGACATCCGGGCTTTGCGCAATGCTTGAGGCAGCTTCATACGCCGATTTAACAGAAGCATATGTTTTTCCATTCAGACCAGCTTCTTTAGCCTGTTGGGCTAATTCTTCCTGGTCAAGGCCCCTTGGAATATCCGGCTTGCAAAAATAATACCGGGCATTCTTTGGCAGCAGACTGAGGATATCTGCCAGTTTTTTGTCATTCACCGTGCCCATCACAAAATGAAGCTGACGACAGGGGGTTTCATTTAATTGCTGCATCGTTTGAGAAAGACCATCGTAATTATGACCGACATCGCAGATGCTTAGTGGATCACGGGAGATAACCTGCCAGCGTCCCATCAATCCTGTATTTTCTGTAACTTTTTGTATGCCGGAACGGATATGATCAGTGCTGACATCCTGCCCGCTGGCATTGAAGACATCAATGACTCCCAGGGTGGTAATCATGTTCTTTGCAAGGTACTTACCTGATAATGGACATGTCAATTCAGGAAGATACAATTTACCATTCTTAAAAATGTCAAGCTTCATGCCGTTTCCTGATGCACCTGGCACAATTTCATTGGAAAATAGAAAATAGCCGTCAGCAAATAATATTTCGGATTCTTCTGCTTCTGCTTTACGAATAAATATGTCCTTTGTCTCTTTCTGGGTCTCACCAATGACAAGCGGAACTCCCTTTTTGATGATGGCGGCTTTTTCTTTGGCGATGCTTTCAAGTGTTTCTCCAAGGAACTGCATATGGTCATATCCAATATTGGTGATGACCGAGATCAGTGGATTGATGATATTCGTCGAGTCCAATCTTCCACCCATGCCTACTTCTATGATGGCAATATCAACTTGCTCTTTGTCGAAATAGTCGAAGGCCATTCCTGCCGTCATCTCGAAGAATGAAGGCTTGATGCTGTCAAAACCTTGCTTATAATCTTTAATAAATTGAATCACGAAGGATTCAGGGATCATTGTCCCGTTGATGCGGATCCTTTCCCGGAAATCCACCAGGTGCGGAGAGGTGTAAAGGCCGGTTTTAAGTCCGTATTCCTGCAATATGGATGCCACAAAATGAGCAGTCGATCCTTTTCCATTGGTACCGGCAATGTGAATCGATTTAAAATGATCCTGTGGATTATCCAGCAAATTGCATAAGGCAATGATATTATCCAGGCTGGCCTTATAAGCTGCCTTGCCGATGCGCTGGTACATGGGCAGCTGACTATACATATAGTCGAGGGTTTGCTGGTAATTCACGCAACAAAGATAGTTGTAAGTTGTAAGTTATAGGTTATAAGTTATAAGTTGATGACCTTCCCTGATTAGTGTTGACCGATTTTTAATTAGTTTATATTACAAAATAAATCATTTTTAATTATTTCATCACTACAAAACAAAAGCTTTTGTTTTGTAGTGATGCGATCAGATGCAAAAATCTCCTCTACGATTTTATAGTTATGAACTGTACGATTAAATTCATTTGGAGA
>JAUXCL010000115.1 GCA_030618905.1 Bacteroidales bacterium
ATCAACAGTGACAACAGTACTGAGCTTTGGTGGTTGATCTTTCATATGTTCAATGAAGTCGGCCGGGACATGGTCAAGGTTAGGATCGTCTGTCTGGCCAAAAAGGCCGGTACCCCCAAAGTTGAATGTAAGCACTGATAATAAGACAATTAAAGCATAGTATTTCTTTCTCATGATAAAAAAGTTAGTTAGAAAATTGTGATTTTTGGCTAAATTACAATATATATAATACTTTGAAGGTCGAAAAGATCTTAATTCAATGTTAAAAATGAAAATTACTTTTCTATTAATACCTTTACAAAGCCTTGCTAATGCGGAAATTCAGGATAACATTTCGGGTCAGACCATCAGCCCGGTAGTCCCGGTCGATCACCGGAAATGCCAGTGTTAAATAAATGGAGGTTTGATTTTCGAAGGTTTTGATATAATTCAGGAAAAGGTTCAGGGTGAGGCCATTCGACCCATCAAGGATGACAGGCTCATCCGCTTTGATAATTTCACTTTTTTGGATCCTGTATATGGCCATAATCCCGGGTTGAAGACCCTGCTCATGCTTCAATGAAAACAGTTTCTGGCCACGTAAGGCCAGGTCATCTCCCCGCTTGAGTTGTGCCGATTCAAAATAGATCTTATCCGGATCCGTAATTACCGGATCGTTCAGGTACTGGTTTTCATTCCTTCCAAAAGGATGCTGATAGGCCATATAAATATCCCAGGACTTCCACATATATTGTGCCCCGATGATCACATCGTAGGTCCCCATACTGGTCTGGTAAGCCATCGGCAAGGGACTGCCTCCAAAAGAAAATCCTGAATGATTGGACCTCAGCTTGACACCACCCAGTAAGGCCCATTGGGTGTGGTTTTTCGTTTCCCACTGTTGCATGATGGATACCATCACGTCGCCTACCCCACTTGAATTACCCAGGTTACCTGCAGTAAATATAAAAGGGACCCTGATGATATAACTTGTTTTATCAAGAAAGCGGTGCTCAACAGTAAAAGCCGTGAGTGAGATGAATGTAAACTTTTCGCCCAGGGCCAGGTTCTGATCAAGCGATATTTTTAATTTTGGTGCTTCCAGGGCAACTGTCCCATCCCATTCCAGGGATCCGATTGAACAAGCTCCGGCATCGCTGCAGCCTTGAGCATGTAATTTTGAGCCCATAAAACCCAGCAATATAATTATCGTATAAACTAAATATTGAAAACGCATAGTTTGTATTTCTGACTAATAAACACCAGGAAGCCCAAAACAGTTCATATACATTCTGATTATCTTGACTTGTACTCTAAAAATGAATAGCTTTGACCTCTTTTAATTTTATGACCACAGCCCTGAAAATATCATATCACCTGTTGCTGCTGGCAAGCTTGTTGCTGGTCCTGAACATGGCAATACCGCATCATCACCATCAGTATGAGGTTTGCTGTGCTGATGTTCACCATGCAGGTTCAGATGCGGGTCATGGGCATAGCCCGGATGATCATAAAGATACTGAGTGTGAGGATAATCATAGTGATAATGAGCATTGTCAACAGAATGGTTATTTCCTTATTCCCGGCAACAAGGATTCTTTTGGAAAAAGCAAACAAATTGTTGATCAGAACGTGGCATCCTTTTATACACACACTATTAATAGCAAAACCCACTTGCTTATTTCACCTTCAATTGCTGAACATTTATTTAGACCGGATCAAACTGTACTGGACGTAAAAAGTCTTTCAAGGGCTTTGCGTGCCCCTCCAGCCTGTTAATTCATCAACCTGATTCCATATCATTTTACATATTAGTTCAATCATAATTCGGAAAATTCTGACATATGAAAAATATAGTTTTTGCAGGCCTTATCAGTCTATTAATGCTCGGGTGCTCAAATCATGATCATTCGGAGCCGCATATTCAGGGTGGTCAAGCATTGGCTCCTGAAGAAGACTTACGTGAAACTGAATCCATCACACTTTTTTCAGAAAACCTGGAAGTTTTTGCAGAGTTCCCGAATCTTCAGGTGGGGCATGAATCCGAATTCCTGATCCATATCACACGCCTGGATTCCGGATACAGTGCTTATGCAGGTGGACCGGTAAATGTTGTATTGACGGTTAGAGGTAATGAGCAGGCCAAAACAGCTGACCCTACCGAAGTTGAAGGCATTTATAGCCTGGTACTGGTGCCGGAAAAGAAAGGTATAGGCAGGCTTTCCTTTGAGATTGAATTCCATGCGAATAATGAGCAGCTTATCGATAATCATGTACATATATATGATGAGGGGGAAGATCTTCATCATCATGGTTCCGGCGCTACCGGTCTTGTCCGGTTCACCAAAGAGCAAGCATGGAACAGCCGCTTCGATGTCATGCAGGTCAGCACAGATAGTTTTTCCCGGGTAGTTACCACCAGCGGTGAGTTTATGGCCATGCCGGGAGAAAAGCAGAATGTGGTCGCCAAATCCCAGGGTACTGTACTCTTTGCAACGAAGAACCTGGTACAGGGCAAATTTGTCAATAAAGGAGATGAATTGTTTACCCTGAGTGGTCAGGGTCTTGCCGATAATAACATCATGGTACGTTTCAATGAAGCGAAAACAAATTTCCTGAAAAGCAAAAGCAACTTTATCCGCCACCAGTCCCTTTACAAGGAAAATATCATATCACAACGCCAATTCCTGGAAACGGAGAGTGAATACATTAACGACAGTATCATATATTATTCACTCAAGGAGACCGTGGGAACGGATGGGATGAAAATCTTTGCCCCCTTGAGCGGATATCTTCATGAGCTGAACGTTTCAGAGGGGCAATATGTTGAACCGGGCAATCTCCTGGCCACCATCTCAACGAACAGGGTTATACTGCTCAGGGCAGATGTTCCCCAACAATATTTTGAGGAATTGGGGGAAATCACAACAACACATTTTCGTCCTGCTTACTCATCCCGCGTGTATACCCTTGAAGAACTTTCCGGTAAGTTGATTGCCCGGGGAGCTTCAGTTGCAGAAAACAATCATTACATGCCTGTATATTTTGAAGTGCTAAACGATGGTACTCTTCTCGAAGGAGCATTCGCTGAATTTTACCTTAAAACCAGTCCTGAACCCGGGCACCTCGTGATCCCGGTAACAGCACTTATTGAGGAGCAAAGCAATTATTATGTATATGTCCAGCTCAGCGGTGAAGAATATCAAAAACGTTCAGTGATACTGGACAGCCAGGATGGAATACAGGCTAGTGTGGCATCGGGTCTCTCCGATGGCGAACGCATTGTCTGTGATGGTGCCATGCTGCTAAAAACAGCCACTTCCTCTGCAATCCCGTCTCATAATCATCAACACTAAAGTACCAGGAGGCTATTATGATAAACCGAATTATCAAATATTCACTCGACAATCGCCAACTGATTATTTTTCTCTATGTCATTTTACTGGCGGGCGGGATCTACACTGCAGCAAGGGTAGAGATTGATGTATTTCCGGATTTGACAGCGCCGACCGTGGCCATCCTCACAGATGCCCATGGTATGGCAGCTGAAGAAGTGGAGAAACTGGTCTGCTTTCCCATTGAATCAGCCATGAACGGGGCAACAGATGTCAGGCGTGTGCGATCAACCGCTTCCTATGGAATGTCCATCGTTTGGGTAGAATTCGACTGGGGTACAGACATCTATAAAGCAAGACAGATCGTAAGCGAGAAACTTTCGATTATCGCGACACAGCTTCCCGAAAATGTAGAGTCACCTGTTTTAGCTCCCCAAACCTCCATTATGGGAGAGATCATGTTGATTTCTGTCACCTCTGATTCCCTGTCCATGTTCGATTTACGAACTATTGCTGAAAGGCAGGTCAAACAACAATTATTATCTGTAACGGGGGTTTCGCAGGTAGTGATTATCGGTGGCTTACCCAAACAGTATCAGATTCTTGCCAATCCCCTAAAAATGAAATATTTTCATGTAAGCCTGGATGAATTACTGGCTGTTTCTGACCAGACCAATTCCAATGCGTCAGGTGGATTTATCAATGAGTACGGGCAGGAATATATCATCCGGGCAACGGCACGGTCCATCGATACAGCTGTTATTGCCAATACGGTGATCAAGATAATGAATGGCAAACCGATAAAAATCAGCGATGTAGCCAGGGTTACCATTGGGCATTCACCAATTATCGGGGAAGCTTTTCTGGATAAACAACCTGCCGTGATCATGACTGTTCTCAAACAGCCCAATACCAATACGCTGACCTTGTCCGATGACATTGATGAAGCACTGGATAGATTGTCGACTTACTTGCCTGAAGGGGTGGAATTGAATGCAGAGATCTTCCGTCAGGCCGATTTCATCAACACCGCAATCCATAATGTGCTGAGGGTGCTTTTTGAGGGTGGTATCTTTGTCAGCATTGTACTTTTCCTTTTCCTTCTGAATTTCAGGACAACCCTGATTTCGCTCACTGCCATTCCCATTTCCCTCTTGCTATCACTGATTACGCTCAAGATCATGGGATTGACCCTTAACACCATGTCATTGGGAGGGATGGCTATCGCCATTGGTGTTTTAGTGGATGATGCCATTATCGATGTAGAAAATGTATTAAAGCGCCTGAAACAAAATTTCCGAAAACCGGAAAAAAAGCGGGAAAATCCTTTGATTGTAATTTACAAGGCTTCGGTTGAAATCCGTTCATCCATCGTACAGGCCACGCTGATTATCATTGTGGCATTTATCCCCTTGTTTTTTCTGTCAGGGATGGAAGGTCGAATGCTCCGTCCTCTTGGACTGACTTTTATTGTTTCCCTGTTCTCTTCCCTGATGGTCGCCATTTCCTTAACTCCGGTCATGTCGAGTTACTTATTGATGTCGGATAAACAATTAAGATCAGATGAGCGGGGAAGAAATAAGCTGGTTCAGAAACTCAACACCGTGTATTCCCGGAGCCTTGAATCCGTAATACGCTATAGAAAAGCGATTATAAGTTTTTCTGTACTACTATTATTAGGGACTGTCATTGTTTTTACCCAGTTTGGAAGGAGTTTCCTTCCTGAATTCAATGAAGGGACGCTGACTATCACAACAGTAAGTCTTCCGGGGATATCCATTGACGAAAGTAACCGGATCACATCATTAATTGATGAGGCACTCCTGGAAATCCCGGAAGTGAAGTATGTCAGCCGGAGAACAGGTCGTGCCGAACTGAATGAGCACAGCCATGGAGGCAGCAATTCATCTGAGATTGATGTGCCGTATACCCTTGATAAACGAAGCAAAGATGAGTTTATGAAAGAGGTGCGCAGCAGGCTGGATAAAGTTGCTGGTATTAGCATCAACATAGGCCAGCCTTTGGGTCACCGGATTGATCATATGTTGTCTGGTACGAGGGCAAATATTGCCATTAAGGTGTTTGGAACGGATTTGACGACTATGTACAACCTGGCCAACGAGATCCGGAATAAAATAGAAGGGATCGATGGGTTGGTTGACCTGAACGTAGAGCAGCTGGTCGAGATCCCACAGATACAGATCAGGCCGCGGAGGGAAATGCTTGCACGCTATGGCATTCCGATGAATTCCTTTGTAAAATATGTGGAAACTGCAATAGCAGGAAAGAAAGTATCGGAGGTATATGAAGACAATCTTAATTTTCCACTGGTGCTCCGCTATGAGGAATCTTTCCGCAACAATATAGAAGCTATCAGGAATGCATATATCGATACCTATAAAGGAGAAAAAATCCCATTGCGATTTGTGGCGGATGTGGTCTCATTCTCCGGGCCAAATACAATAAACCGGGAAAATGTACAGCGTAAGCTCGTGGTATCTGCCAATGTTTCCGGCAGGGATGTTGGCGGTGTAGTGGATGAAATAAAGAAAACTATTAACAGTGATGTTTCTATACCTGATAATTACTTCATCCATTATGGCGGGCAGTTTGAAAGCGCGCAACGGGCATCACAAATACTGATGCTGACTTCCATTTTAGCCATCATTATCATTTATTTAATCCTGTACCAGGAGTTTAAAAGTGCATCACTCGCCGGCCTGGTATTGATTAACATGCCCCTGGCGGTGATTGGCGGGATACTGGCCATCTGGGTCACGTCAAACATGATAAGTATCCCGGCCATTATCGGGTTCATCACCTTGTTTGGGATCGCCACCCGTAACGGGATATTGCTGGTATCCAGGTATCAGCACCTTGGCCGGGAAGAAGGAAAATCCCTGGTCGAAACGATCATTCAAGGCTCATCTGACCGCCTGAACCCCATACTGATGACTGCGCTTGCTTCAGCGCTGGCCCTGCTCCCATTGGCCCTGAATGGAGGAAAACCCGGGAATGAAATACAAAGTCCGATGGCCATTGTCATCCTGGGAGGATTGTTTACCTCAACCCTCCTGAATCTCTTTGTGATCCCGGCGGTATATTATATTATTCAAGCAAAAAGCAGTACTCGACCCTTGTCATAACAAGAATCGAGTAATTTACAATTCTGTGTTTACAATTCTGTATTTACAATTGGTTTTATAGCTTAATTTTTCGTAAATTAGTTGCATAATAACCTGTAAAAAAAGTCATTATGTACAACATCGGAGATTTCTCTTCCTTATCGATATGCTACAACAGATACTACCTATCCTGTATTTTATATCCTGGACGCAAATATTTCATTTGGAATTGCAGACAATGTGGTGCACATTTTAAGCACACTTAGCAAGGAAATTCCTGATATAATAGTCGTCGGTATAGCCTATAGCATAAAAGGGTTTGAGGACTGGGCAGCTATTCGGGGGCGTGACTTTAAGCCCACACATCACCCTGAAAAAGACAAAGCCTGGCAGGATCATTTAAGGACTGGAAGTGGCAGAAATGATATCATTGTGGAAGCTGGAGATGAAGTGCAGATGCTTAAGATAGTGGTTGCTCATTGACCTGTTGGCAGTTGGCAGTTAGCAGTGTGGTAAAAATTACTGATTCTGGTTTGCTGTGGAGATCTTCACCAGCACAACACCGTGATAATTGACATCAATTGAAAAAGAAACATCAAAAAGACCAAGGTCTTTCTGTCGCCAGAGATCTCTGACATTTTGCCCCGGCTCTAATCCAATCTCCTTAAAGTTGATGCTTACTTCCTTTGTCCGCATCTCTCCATCCCAGCTAAAATCATCCAATTGGCTCATGTCACAACCAATGAGCAGAGGAGATGCCAGCAAGGACCAGAGACTTATATGTGTATATTGTTCATCAGGGGTCAACCTGGTTTCATGAAGGCTGGGCCCCCATCCTACCTGCCCTACGACCAGCATATCAGGGTCATTCCACTGACCTGGTTTTGCATAAGGGGAGCATTTGTCCTGGCTGAATCCAATACCGGCCATGCTGTTCCAGCCGAGTGGTGGAGTCAGGCAGATTTGATCACCAATGGAAAGTATCAAACCTTTTTATCGCCCAAAACATAGAATTCTATCGTGGCATTTTCTCCGGCACATCCCCAG
>JAUXCL010000072.1 GCA_030618905.1 Bacteroidales bacterium
AACCTGGAGAGTGATCCCATTAAGGTCAATGATAAAGTGGGAAATCCGGTCATGATCGGGATCGTACTGGTCTGGAAAGTGGAAGATACTTTCAAAGCTGCCTTTGATGTGGATGACTATCAACATTTTGTGGATATCCAGACTGAGGCTGCCATTCGTAAGCTAGCCGGGCATTATCCATACGATAATTTTGATGATGAAGGAGCTGAGATCACCCTTCGCTCAGGCGGGGAGGAAGTAAACCATGTGCTGGAAGAAGAAATCCGTGAAAGGCTTGCAATTGCAGGTGTTCATGTGATTGAAGCAAGGATCGCCTACCTGGCCTATGCCTCTGAAATTGCTGGTGCCATGTTGAGAAGGCAGCAGGCTACCGCTATTGTTGCTGCCCGTATTAAGATTGTCGAGGGCGCTGTGGGTATGGTTCATTTAGCATTGGAGAAGCTATCCCTTGACAATATCGTGGAGATGGATGAAGATAAAAAGGCAGCGATGGTCAGCAACCTGATGGTTGTCTTATGCTCAGATAAAGATGCCACACCGGTTGTAAACACAGGTACTTTACATCAATAATATATGGCGAAAAAGAAACCATTTGTACTTCGTCTTAATCCGGATACGCTGGAAAAGATTGAGAAATGGGCTGCCGATGATTTCAGGAGCGTCAACGGTCAACTGGAGTGGATCATTGACCGCGCCCTGAAGCAAGTAAAAAGGGATAAATAGATGGAAGACTCAAAATCATATATTAAACTTCTTGAGGATTACGGCCGTAAATCAGGGAGAGAAGTATTTTCCGAAATTAAAAAGTATAAGCGTCAACGCGGAATGGGCATGTACGGTGAGCCAGAAGCCTGGTACTTCTCAATGCGAGAATCTTCCCATAGTAATATTTTCCTGGCCTGCTATTACGGTTCAAACCTGGAGGTAGGAAAATACCGGACTTACAGTGGTGTTTTCTTTCCTGTTGATGTTCCTTTGAATACTCAGTTGCTGTTGAGCCAATCTGATGTGCTGGATAAGTTTTCGGGTGTTTTTAGCAAACGGACTAAAACAGGTTTTAAGAATTTCGATAAGAAGACCCTCTTAAAAACGAACGATACCTCACTGGCTCGTAAGCTTTTTTCAAAAAGCGCAGTACAATTGGAGATTCTGAAGTCATATAAAGACCTGACAGGATTACTAATAGGAGTGAACGAGATCAATATCAGATTTATTCCTGAATTGGAGGGAAAAAGCAATATCTCAGCCTTTATCCGCTACGACTGGGTCACTGAAGGCAAAGACATCGAAAGATTATTCAAGCTTGGATATTTGTTACATGATCAACTATCCAGGATCGTAGTACCATAGTACCATAGTGCCATAGTACCATAGTGCCATAGTACCATAGTACGATAGTATTATAGCACGAAGTGACTGCCAACTGCCAACTACAAACTGTCCATTTATCCTGCATCCTGTATCCTGTATCCTGCATCCTGTATCCTGCATCCTGTATCAGGCATCCAGTATCCAGTTTTTCCCCTGCCAGGTGTTTCTTCGTTCCAGTTCCTTCTCGATTTTCTCTAATATTTGTTCATTCCGGATCATTCCCCATCCCGGTCCGGCCTGGAACCTGGGTGGTACCTCTCCGGCGAAACGTTCAATAATAAATTCAGGGTTGAGTTTTTCCACGAACTGCACAATAAGGTCGATATATTCATCCAGCGAAAAGAACTGAAAAGCAGCTGGGTCAGCTTCATATTGTTGAGCCATCCTGGTGCCCTTGATGATCTGTAATTGGTGAAATTTGATATTGTTCAGCGGGAGACGGGAAATGATATCTGCCTGGGCTAAAATCTCATCCATGCTTTCGCCGGGCAAGCCAAAGATCATATGTGCCCCTGTTTTTACCCCTGCCTGACGGGTTTTCCTGATGGCCTCTGCCGTCTCTTCAAATGTGTGCCCCCTGTTTATCAGCTCAAGGGTTCTGTCATAACAGGATTCAATACCATATTCAATGATCACATAATGGGTTTTGGAAAGCTCCTTAAAATATGCCAGCTTTTCATCATCGATACAATCCGGGCGGGTACCTATCACCAGGCCTATGATACCGGGAAACTGCAGCGCCTGTTCATAGATACCTTTCAGCTCATCTAAAGGGGCATAGGTGTTCGAATAAGGTTGAAAATAAGCCAGGTATTTGCTTGCCCTGCGGTAGCGCCACTCATGGAATTCCATGCCTTCACGGATCTGCTGCTCCACAGGTTTTTGGGGATCGCAGTAGGAGGGGTTGAAAGCATCATTATTGCAATAGGTACAGCCCCCTCTTCCTTTAGTCCCGTCACGGTTCGGACAGGTAAACCCGGCATCGATGCTTAGCTTTTGAACACGTACTCCAACCTCTTTCTTGAAGAAGTTGGAGTACGCATTAAACCGCCTGTTATGTCCCCAGGGGTAAATTCTAAGCTCCTTTTGTGACTCTTTCAAGTCTTTTCAGGATAGAGAAAATGAATGCTGCTGAAGCCAGACAACAGACCACAAAGATCAGCCAGAGTGACCAGAGTGGTATTTTATCCCACATAAACGAACCAACGAATAAGAGTTTATTACCTAATGCAGTTGCCAGCAACCAGCCTCCCTGCATGAGTCCCTGGAAGCGTGGCGGTGACACCTTCGAAACGAATGAAAGTCCCATAGGGCTCAGGAATAACTCGGCAATGGTAAGGATCAGGTAACTGCTTATCAGCCAGTATGGTGATACCCTGCCATCTTCAAGGACCGGTTGGCCTCCAAGCTCGACTGGAGAAACGAGACCCATAGAACCTATAATCATGATCACAAATCCCAGTGAAGCGATGATCATACCGATACCGATCTTTTTAGGCGTTGAGGGTTCCTTCCCGCGCTTATTCAACCAGGCAAAGAAGCCCATGACGATGAAGGTTAGCGTTACAATAAATAATGGGTTGTACGACTGGAAGATCTCAGGTTCTATTGGATTAGAGACAGGATTATTATTTGAATAGAAATAATATGCCAGGTACCCTAAACCAATAAACATGGCCCCCCCGATAAGTTTTGTTGTCGGTTTTGATTTTTTAATGATCAACAGGACTAAACCGACCACTGCACCTATAAGTGCCAGGATCTGGTATAGATCGAAGAACAGATAAGTAAACGGACCCACTGTCTTGACGGTATAGTCGCGTGCAAACATGGTTAATGTCAGACCGTTTTGGTGGAAAGACATCCAGAAGAAGATCACAACGATGAATACCAATCCAAGTGAAATAAGGCGAGGCTTTTCTTCTGACCATGGCATCTTGACCACTTGCTGATTTTCCGCTTTTTTCTTTGCTTCAATATGCTTAGCCGGCAGGTACCTGTTGAAAATCACATAAACCAGCAATGAAATGATCATTGCGCCGGCAGCAATACCAAAAGCATAATTGTATCCGCGTGCAAATACTTCCAGGTATTCCTGGACAAAGGCTCCAAGGTCTGTCACCGGTCCTGCCATGTTAACTTTGTCGGCGAGAACCTGCAAATTCTCAACATTTTGCATATTGCCATTCTCGTATTGATGGCAGAGTGATGGCAAGCTGGCATCATGGAGGAAGCCATTGCTTCTGAGCATCCAGTTTCTGATACCAGTGGCTACGAAAGGTGCAAAGAAAGCACCAATATTAATCCCCATGTAGAACAGCATGAAAGCCGAATCCCGCAATTTGTCGTATTTAGGATCATCGTACATTTGGCCAACAACAGCTTGCAGGTTGCCTTTAAACAGGCCATTACCAAAGGCGATGACAAAGAGAGCGGATACAGTTGCAGTCAGTGTGAGACCAGGTATAGCCATAAATATATAACCTACAAACATGATGACGATACCAGCCAGAATAACTGTTTTGTATCTTTTTGACCAGTCAGCAAGAAGGCCCCCAAGCAGGGCCAAAGCATAAATTGCAAAATAAAACCAGCTGTAAATACCTCCTGCAGTTTCTGCAGACAGATCATACTTTGCCTGAAGGAACAAAACCAGAATAGCCATCATGGTGTAGAAACCAAAACGCTCCCCCATGTTGGAGAAAAAGGCAACGAGAAGACCCTTAGGATGTCCTTTTAACATAATTTCGGATTTTAGTTTATATTGTCAGTATTTGTAATTGATTCGAAGTAAGGTGTACAAAAATAATTAAAAATCTCAGTTTGCCAAATTTTTAATCAGTGACCAGTAACCAGTACAACGGAGCAGAGTGTCAAGCAAAAGTTAGCTTGTTTTTTACCCACCCCCCGTCCCCCTCCCTGCTAGCAGGGAGGGGGTGCACACCTGATAAACCAAAACATCAGCACATAATCTGGGGGAGGGTACAAGAAACGAGAAGGCCCCATACGATTTGCACATATCATCCTGTATCCTGCGTCCTGCATCTGTCTGTTAGCTACATTTCGGATTTTTATTTGTAATTTCCTGTAATAAATGCTCCACAATCTCGTCTTAAAATTATGACAGCCGATTCTTTCAATGCAGAAGTGCTTCCCATCAAAAACAAATTGTACCGATTTGCTTTGAGACTGCTGGATGACCACGAAGAAGCGAAAGATACCGTACAGGAGGTTTTTCTGAGGTTGTGGACCAAAAGAGAAAAGCTGGCAGAATACAGAAGTGTTGAAGCCTTCGCCATGATCATCACCAAAAATCTTTGCCTGGACAAACTAAAATCAAGCAGGAGCAAAAATGTCGAATTGAAAGATCAGCTGGAACATACAGATTCCATTACACCTTATCAGCATACTGAAACAAAGGATATGAAAAATAAAGTGACCCATATCATCAATACCTTGCCCGAGCAGCAAAAGATGGCTATCCAATTAAGGGACATCGAAGGACTGGGTTATGATGAGATCGCTGAAGTGATGGAAATGAGTTTAAACAATGTCAGGGTAAACCTGTCGAGAGCAAGAAAAAAAGTCAGGGATATTTTAATTAAAGCCCAGAACTATGAGTTTTCAAACAATTGAAAAGATATTGCAAAAGTACTTTGAAGGAGATACGTCCCTTCAGGAGGAAGAGCAATTGAAGTCCTTTTTCCAGCAGGATGATGTACCACCTCACCTGATGTCCTTAAAGGAATTGTTCATTACGTATTCACGTGAAAAGGAAATCGAAGTACTGGACAAACAATTTGACAACGACATCATGTCCCATATTGAATCCGAAGGGATCATTTCAATGAAAAGAAAGCGCAGGACCACAATATACATGATATCAGGTATTGCTGCGAGTATCCTCATTCTGATTACCTTCTTCCTGTACATCAATATTTTAACCAAATCCATTGAAGATACTTTTAGCGATCCGCAGATTGCCTATAATGAGGCCAAAAATATCATGCTCTTCGTCAGTGAAAAGCTGAACAGGGGCACCGAGCCACTTAATAATGCCATAACAAAAGTGGATCAGGGGGTTGATAAGCTGAAGGCCATGGAGAAATTCAATGCCGGAATGAAAGAAACAATGCCAATTGACAAATTCAACAGAATACGATTTATATTTAATAACTCAGTCATGCCATAAGCGTGACTTAAAATTCAAACATCATGAAAAAATTATTGATCACACTACTGATGATCCTTTTTGTCCTGCCAGTCACATCTCTGGCACAGACCAGTCCTACAGACAAACTCTTTGAAAAGTACAGCGGGGAAGAAGGTTATACTACTGTCCATATATCCCAGGAATTATTCGGAATGCTGGCACAAATCGATGACCAGGGTGACCCTAAAACCAAAGAGATGAAGGATGCCATGGGTAAGCTCGAATTTATCAGGATCCTCATGCTGGAGGATTGCGATAATCCTGCTAAACTCAAGGCTTTCAAGGACGAACTAAAGCAATTCGAATTGAATGATTTCAAGGAGCTCATGGTCGTAAAAGAGCAAAGTGAAGAAGTGAAGTTTCTTGCCCGCAAAAACGGGGAAACAATTGTAGAGTTGTTACTGGTTATTGATTCCGATGATGAGGCCGGATTCATCAGTATCTTTGGTGATATAGACATAAATACCATTTCAAAGCTCTCACATACAATGGGTATCCAGGGTATGGAGAAATTGGAGGAATTAGAAGAAGTTGAGGAAAAGTAGGCGGTAGGCGGTAGGCAGTAGGCGGTAGGCGGTAGGCAGTTGACGGTAGGCGGTAGGCGGTAGGCAGTAGGCAGTAGGCGGTAGGCGGTAGGGAGTAATTAGTAAATAGTAAATAGCAAACAGCAAATAAGTTTAAATTATGAATAGAATAAAATACATTCTCGTAATGGCCATGGTTTTTGCCATGGCTTGCGACATGATGGCCCAGAGAAGCAGCCTCAATAAGCTAACCAGGAAATATGAGAAGGTGGAAGGATTTACCTTTAAGGAAATCACCGCTGAAGACATTGATCTGGACCTGAGTGATGATGATGCTCAGGGAATAATGTATTCATTGGAAAACCTGGATGTGATCAGGATCATAAAAACAGATGAAGACAATCCCAAATACACAAAATCCGTAGCGCTTAAAGAGAAAGTCAACGAAATCCTTAAAACTGAGGCATATGAGCAACTTATCCTGGTTCAGGATGGTGACGAGAAGCTTGGCGTTTTTATCAGGAAAAAGGAAAATGGTAACGTAACGGATGTGGCAGTCACTGTATTTGACGATGAGGAATTAATGCTGGTATACGTCCGTGGCGACTTCGACATGTCGAAAGTTGGCGGCCTTCAAAATCTGAGTTACCTTGAAAGCCTGAAAAACGGAAATTGCGAAGATAAATCCGGAATGGACAACCCGGAGTAGAAGAAATTGATATCTGATTTATGATATCTGATATCTGAATTTCGCTTCACACTTCATTCTTCACGCTTCACTCCGCTGGTGCGAATCTCCCGATTCGTGCCTCAAATGAGATTTCTTCCCGTCACTGCACCACCCCAGCATAATTACTTTCCCTGATTAAATCATACCGTTTACTGATTTCATATTGACATGCATTCAATATTAAATTACATTTGAACTATATTTTCTTTGATCCAATGTCTTTATGATGAAAATCAGCCCCATATTGCTGCTCTTTTTCCTGAGCACAATTTTTATATCCAAAGGGCAGATACTTGATATCACCTGGCAAAGTTGTTTTGGTCATGAAGGTTCAAATTATTCATATGCCCTGGTTGAAACAGTGGATGGGTACTTAATTGGTTCGGCTGCTTTGGATAGCGTTGAAGGCGTATCAAATTTTCACGGGGCATCAGATATCTGGTTAATTCATACCGATTCTGCCGGGACCTTATTGTGGGAAAAATGTTTTGGTGGAAGTGATCATGAAAACGTGAGAAAATTAATCAAATTGACAGACTCAACGTATTTTATTTTTGGCCGGACATTGTCTGATGATGGTGATGTTCAATCCGAAAGAAGGGGTGGGTATGATATCTGGATTGTAAAATTCAATCTTAACGGAACGATCTTATGGGAAAAATGCTATGGCAGCACCTGGGCAGAAGAAGTGATTGATGCCATTGCAACCCCTGATCAAGGCTTAATCTTTATGGGAAGAATCGGTAAGGCAGATGGGGATGTAAGCCAGCATTACGGATCATTGGATGTATGGGTCGTAGAAATTGATTCCCTGGGCAATATTATCCGGGAGACATCCTATGGCAACCAGTACCTGGATAATGCAGGGACCATAGCTTTCACCTCTGACACCAACATCATCATTGCAGGTTCTGTGACCGCGGACGGAGGCATGGTTGATTGTAACGCCAATGACACTTATCATTACGATAATTGGATATTGAAAACAGACCTGGAGGGCAACATACTTTGGCAGCAATGTTACGGAGGGTCTTTCCATGATATGGCTTTCCAGATCATTGAAGAGGAAGATGGATTTATAATATCCGGAGCTACAAGCTCAAACGATGGTGATGTTAGTGGTTATCATGGAAGCCCCGGAATGTATAGTCCAGTAGATATTTGGGTTTATAAAATTGATTTTGAGGGTAATGTGTTGTGGCAAAGATGTTTAGGTGGGACAGATAATGAGTTTCCTTTTTCAATATATTCTGAAGATAATCAGGAGTACCTTATCATAGGCTTTACTGCATCTGATGATGGCGATATATCCAATAACCACTCGGTATATTATACTGAAGATATATGGGTTGTCAACCTGGATTTTGAAGGTGATATTATCTGGGAACGTTGCTACGGCGGTTTAGGTAATGACCGGTCATCGTCACAGCAACATATTAGAAAAAAACATTCACATTATGTTATAGCCGGAAATACAAAATACGTTTCAGATGATGTTGAATGTGAGCTTTTTGAACAGGGGGATAAAGACGTTTGGCTTTTTGAGATAAAGGATTGTAGTCTGTATATGCCCGAAACACCACTTATGCCAGCCGGGCCGGATAGCCTTTGCACAACAACAGATACAATAAGCAATTATCAAACAAGTTCTGCCGCCGGGGCATGGTACTACGAGTGGATGTTTTCTCCTGAAGATGCAGGTACAATAACGGGAGATGGGATAGAAGCCACTGTAAACTGGATAAAGAACTGGGAAGGCCAGGCAATGATAGCTGTAAGAAGTGTAAATGATTGCGGATATTCGGACTGGTCGGACACGCTTATAGTTAAGGCATATAATAATCTGGGGATCGATGATAATCTAAATCTAAGCATAGCATTAAGCATAACTCCCAACCCCTTCACCACATCCACAACCCTCTCCTACATCCTTGAAAGACCCGAAAATGTACAAATTACATTTTACAATTTACAAGGTCGGGTTGTTGACAGGATGGAGGTGAAACAGGATAAAGGGGTTCAGAGAGTGGAATGGAGCGCAGAAGGGTTACCTGCCGGCCTTTATATAATGCGACTACAAGCGGGAAATAATATTGCATTCAGTAAATTATTACTTGCACCTTAATAAGTTGACAGTTGACAATAGGCAAATTATTTATTGTCAACTGCTTACTGTCAACTTCTCTTCACGTGTCACTCGTCACGCGTCACGCATCTTTTCAGGATTCAGGCTGGTGATTTGGTTGGTGGGGGGAAGATGATAAAGATGGATTGATTGGTTGCCCCTCAACGGAGTCTATACTGAGCGAAGGCAAAGTACCCGTCCCTCGACTCCGCTCGGGATGACACTGGGTGGTAATTCATATATATGGGGATCTCGACTCCGCTCGATCCCTATTTAGGCATTTAGATTTTTGTGAGAAGTAGGATTGTTGCAGTCTTCTGTTAAGATTGTTTGTAACACCAACATAGTATGCACCATCACTGCATTCCAATAAGTAGACGTAGAAACTCATTTTAATTATTAATACCTCAAAATCCATATCCGTTCCAATTTTTTCGGAAAAATTTTTCCTGAGGTCGAGCGGAGCCGAGACCTCATGTCTAAAAAGTAATAAAACTGTCATGCTGAGCGAAGTCGAAGCATGTAATCCCGAGCACCTCGACCATGCTCGGTATAAACTCCGTCGAGGGATGAGTGAAGCCGAGGAATCTGATATCTGAATTTCGCTTCACACTTCACTCCCGGTCATTATCGGGCTCACGCTTCATTTTTTTTTATAATTTTGACACTCTTTTAAATCTATGGTGTCAAAATGAATATTCCCAGCAAATACAACCCTGTAGAGGTTGAACAGAAATGGTACTCCCAATGGATGGATAAAGGATATTTTCGTTCTGTTCCCGATGAACGCGAACCTTATTGCATCGTAATCCCACCTCCGAATGTGACCGGTGTCCTGCATATGGGACACATGCTCAACAATACCATCCAGGATATCCTTGTACGCAGGGCCAGGATGCTGGACAAGAACGCCCTCTGGCTTCCGGGCACCGACCATGCTTCGATTGCCACTGAAGCAAGAGTTGTGGCACACCTGAAGAGCCAGGGGATCAACAAGGACGACATCAGCCGGGAGGAATTTCTGGATCATGCCTGGCAGTGGCGCGAAAAGCACGGAGGGATTATCCTCGAGCAATTGAAAAAACTGGGTGCATCCTGCGACTGGGAAAGGACCAGGTTTACGATGGATCCGGAAATGTATGAATCGGTGATCCAGGTCTTTATTGATCTTTATGACAAAGGCCTGATCTATCGCGGGGTCCGTATGGTTAACTGGGATCCCAAAGCCCTTACCGCCATCTCCGATGAAGAGGTAATTTATAAAGAAGTTGATTCCAGGCTTTACTATGTCAGGTACAAGGTTGAAGGTAGCGAGGAATATGTCACCATCGCCACCACCAGGCCTGAAACCATCCTGGGAGATACAGCTGTTTGTGTTCATCCTGATGATGAAAGATATAAACAACTTCATGGGAAACAGGTAATTGTACCATTGGTTGAGCGACCCGTACCGATCATTGTTGATGAATATGTGGATATGGAATTTGGT
>JAUXCL010000012.1 GCA_030618905.1 Bacteroidales bacterium
CTCCCCCAATTCTCCCGGTCCAGGCTCCTGTATTGGATGGCTTCAGCCAGGTGCTGGGTTTCAATTTCCCGGCTGCCTTCAAGATCGGCAATGGTACGTGCTACTTTCAGGATCCGGGTATAGGCTCTTGCCGAGAGATTGAGTTTCTCAATGGCCTGCTTTAGCAATAGATTGCCATCTTCCTTAACAATACAGACTTTCCGGAGTACCCTGGACGACATATGTGCATTGCAATGTACCCCTTTATAGGGTTCAAACCGCTTTTCCTGTTCCAACCTGGCAGTAATGACACGTTCCCTGATCGCGTCACTAAGCTCAGCCTGCTTATTCTGGATTAAATCATTAAATGGTACCGGAACAACTTCAATATGGATATCAATCCTGTCCATCAAGGGGCCGGAGATCCTATTCAGGTATTTCTGCACAAAGCCCGGTGAACAACTGCATTCTTGGTCGGGGTGATTATAATACCCGCAGGGACAAGGATTCATAGCCGCAACAAGCATGATGCTGGCCGGATATTCAACGGAAAACCTGGCCCTGGAGATAGAAACTGACCGCTCCTCCATGGGTTGACGCATGACCTCCAGCACCGTCCGCTTAAATTCCGGCAACTCATCCAGAAAGAGGACTCCGTTATGGGCCAAAGAGATCTCCCCCGGCTGGGGAAATGTCCCTCCGCCAACCAGTCCTGCATCAGAGATCGTGTGATGCGGAGACCTGAACGGCCTTACGGTGATCAAAGCAGTTTCCTTACTCATCTTGCCGGCCACTGAATGAATCTTTGTGGTTTCCAGTGCTTCCTGAAGGTTCAAAGGCGGCAAAATCGATGGCAGGCGCTTTGCCAGCATAGTTTTTCCAGCACCTGGAGGACCGATCAGGATCACATTATGTCCGCCAGCAGCAGCAATTTCCAGTGCCCTTTTAATATTCTGTTGGCCATTAACTTCTGAAAAATCAAATTCATAATTATTGAGGTTGGCATAAAAGATCTCTTTTGTGTTCACTTTTAATGGAATCAATGACGCTTCTCCGTTGAAGAAATCAATAACCTCTTTCATATGACTGGCAGCAAGGATATCCAGCTTGTCAACAACCGATGCTTCGCGGGCATTCTCAGCCGGAAGGATGATCCCCTTAAAGTTTTTATCCCTGGCTTCAATGGCGATAGGTAATGCGCCCTTGATCGGTTTTAATCCACCATCCAGCGACAGTTCCCCCATGATGATATAATCGCCAATTTTATCGGTTTGAATAGTTTCGGCTGCAGCAAGAATACCAACTGCTATGGTAAGGTCATAAGACGATCCTTCTTTCCTGATATCAGCCGGTGCCAGGTTGATCACGATCTTTTTCCCCGGGATCTTATACCCGATGTATTTCAAAGCGGCCTCAATCCGCTGATGGCTTTCCTTTACTGCACTGTCGGGTAGCCCGACCATAAAAAAATTTATACCCTGGTCAATGATGACTTCCACCGTAATGGTGATGGCATTGATACCCAGGATAGCGCTTCCGTACGTTTTAACTAGCATGATTCTGGTATTAGCTGTTCAGTGATACTGGATTGATTACCCCCCTATCACTTTATACCATTTTTGCGAAAACGTTCCGAAAAAAGATGATAATTCTTATGGCTTGTATCCGGATTGACTCAAAATATCGACGGCTTCTTTCTCTTCCATGAGTTCTTGCAGGCTAATTTTACTTCTGTCCATATAGGACTTGACAATTTGCCAGCCAACCCAAATCCCCGTTCTTGCTGGTGATTCCTGATCGAAGAAAGAGGTGAAGGGCCCGTCATGTATGAGCTTATTGATTTTTTGAAAATCAGCAGTGTATAACAACTCGTTTTCTACCAGAAAAGCCCAGAGGTTAACTTCGTTTTCATCACACCATTCCAACTGTTTTCCGGTGAAGCCAATCTTCAGGGAGTCTGCTGTGGATGGCAATACCTTATCAAGGAAATACAGGATTTTCCCCCCATGGATCATATGATCGATAAGCTTTTCCCCCGCATAAGCCGGCAAATGCTTGACCCTGGCTACCTCACGCATACAATCAGGCACCATATAGGCTTTCTGCATCCTTCTCGACTGGTATTTAGGGATTCTCAGGCGTTTATAGGGAATGAATTCACTGCCTAAATAATCATCAATGGCAATGATCATCACGGTATCCAGGTACTGAACCGGGTGCTCAAAATCAATCCCTGAAATGTAAGAATAATAATCCGGCACCTGTCCATCAGGAAAATAATGAAGGTAATATTTTAAAGCCCCGGTCAATTGGGTTTCCACATCCTCAAGGTTGGGATAAATGGACTTGCTGTATGCTGCAATTTCATATAGAAAGGGATCTGAAATATAATCCCTGATCTGGATAATGCTTAAAGTATCCATGTAATTATCCCCCAGAAAGAAACTATACTCTTTCGCCAGGACTGACAATCCCTGCCCGACTTTATCCGGATCGATGTTAAACAGGTCTCTTCCATATCTTTTGATATGAATTTTTTCCAGTTGGATGTCTGAAATAACAACGCTTTCATCAGCGCTGAAATGACATCCCGCGGGAATAATTATAAAAATAAGAAAGAATAGTTTGATAATGTTTTTCATATTTGTTGAAAAATAATGTAGATACAGGCAAAAATAATAAACATTTAAGCATTTTGAATGTCATTTTATTAACACAAGGTATTGTAAAACTTGAGATTATCCCGGGAAACCAAAGCTGAAAATAAACTATTTTTAGGGGTTGAATTAGCGCGTAGACCAAAGTACACCTGACTCAAGAAATTCATGGCCATGAAAAAAGCAATCGCTATATTGATCATTTTCGTATGCATTGTTACCACTTCTGCATATTCACAACATAAACCATTTGTTTTCGGATTTAAAATTGCTCCAAACCTGGGTTGGTTTAAAGCAAACACTGATGGGTATGAAAATGTGGGGACTACTCCGGGGTTTGCCTGGGGATTTATCGCCGAGTTTCATTTGATGGAACATTATGCCATTGGAACAGGATTTAATGTGCTGTACCTGAATGCAAAACTTAATTATCCTTACCGGCAAATTGCCGGTGGAGATACCATGACAGGAGTGATGGAACGTAAGTACCATCTCAAATATATTGAGGTTCCACTGGTCTTAAAAATGGAGACCAGGGTTTTTGGTAAATTCAAGTTTTTTGGACAAATCGGACTGGGAACCAGCTTCCTGATCGATGCTAAAGCGGACGATGTGTTTATTTATGAGGGAAATACCTCCAAAGAAGACAAAGTAAATATATATGATGATATCCGTTTTATCAGAGAATCCTTAATTTTGGGTATTGGAGCGGAATTCATCATTGAAGGTTCCACCCTCGTTTTTGCAGGTGTTAATTTTGATAATGGTTTTACGAACATCCTGAAAGGCAATAATACGGTTGACCCTTCTATCAGCCAAAGAGCGAATGCCAATTTTATTGAATTCCAGATTGGCATGTTGTTTTAATATCTTTGAAAAGTGAAAATAGCCTTAGCGCAAATCAACTATCACATCGGGAACTTCAAGCAAAATGAAGACAAGATCCTGAAATCAATAAGCTCTGCCAAATCCCAGGGCGCTGACATAGTTATATTTGCAGAAATGGCCACGTCCGGGTATCCCCCCCGCGACTTTTTGGAATTCCGTGATTTTATTCATCAGTGTGACGAATCTATATCTGATATTGCCAAAGCCTGTAAGGGAATAGCGGCAGTTGTCGGATCCCCTTCAATCAACCCCGAAGAGCAGGGAAAAGATCTTCATAATTCAGCATTTTTTCTGACAGATGGGAAAGTGCAAGAGGTCAGGCATAAAACCTTGCTTCCCAATTATGATATATTCGATGAGTATCGGTACTTCGAGCCTAATAAAACCTTTAAAGTCGTTGAATATAAAGGGAAAAGGATTGCGCTAACTATCTGTGAAGACCTTTGGAACATTGGTAACGATCCCATGTATACCATAAACCCGATGGATGAACTGATGAAACAGGATCCGGATTTTATCATTAATATTGCCGCATCCCCCTTCCACTACAAGCAGGTCAAAAGACGGAAAGATATCCTGTTGCAGAATGTAGAGCGCTATAAAATTCCACTCTTCTACATGAACCATGTTGGTGCACAAACAGAATTATTGTTCGACGGGGGTTCTATGGTGATCAATTCCGGGGGGATTGTGATTGATGAACTGAATTATTTTGAGGAGGACCTGAGGGTTTATGACCTGTCGCAGATTGATGACCCTGCATTCTATTCCAGGCTTGCACCCAAACCCAATAAAGGTAAAATTGAATTGATTCATGATGCCCTTGTAATGGGAATCAGGAATTACTTTCATAAACTGGGATTTAATAAAGCCATACTGGGCCTTTCTGGTGGAATAGATTCTGCGGTAACACTTGCACTGGCTGCCAGGGCATTGGGAGAGCAAAATGTTTTGGCTGTGATGCTGCCTTCTGAATTTTCATCAGACCATTCTGTGGCTGATGCGCAGAAACTGGCTGAAAACCTGGACTGTCCCTATGAACTGATCAGCATCGAAGAAGCCTATAAGAGTTTTGAAAGCAGCCTGAACGCCGTTTTCAAGGATCAGCCATTTGATATTACCGAAGAAAATATCCAGGCCAGGATTCGCGGGCTAATCTTGATGGCTTTGTCCAATAAATTTGGATATATCCTGCTTAATACTTCGAATAAGAGCGAAGCGGCTGTAGGGTACGGGACCTTATATGGGGATATGAACGGCGGCTTATCTGTGTTGGGTGATGTGTATAAGACCGAGGTCTATGAACTGGCCAGGTTTATCAATAAAAATGTAGAAATCATTCCTGAAAACAGTATTCTTAAGCCCCCATCGGCAGAATTGCGTCCGGGACAAAAAGATTCTGACTCATTGCCTGAATATGATATCCTGGATAAAATCCTTTATCAATACATTGAAATGCGTAAAGGGCCTAAAGAATTGGTCGGGATGGGATTTGATGAAGCCATGGTGAGAAGAATTCTGAAACTGGTCAATACCAACGAATACAAACGATACCAGACAGCACCTACTCTCAGGATTTCACCAAAAGCTTTTGGAATGGGCAGAAGAATGCCCATAGTAGCCAGGTATTTATCTTAGATCAGATTAGTTGATTGACTCAACCGACTGGATTTCCGGAATCGCATTTTTGATGGTGGTTTCCACTCCTCCTTTAAGGGTCATTGTGCTATAGGGACAAGAACCACAAGCACCTTTTAATTCCACATTCACAACCATATCATCAGTCAGGTCAACAAACTCGATGTCACCACCATCCTGCTGGATATAGGGCCTGATCTGTTCAAGCACATTCTTTACCTTACGTGTGATCTCTTCTTTCTGTTCTGCAGTCATCAGCATAAAAATTTTGGTAAAAATACAATTTATTCAGGTTGCTTTATTTTGCTGACCTCATTTTTAATGTTTTTTGCCAGTTCCAGGAAAGCCCTGGATATGATACTGTTCTCCTCCAATGTGCTTGGAACTCCGCGGTCACCGGCTTCACAAACACTTTGAACCAGTGGAATTTGCCCCAGGAATGGTACATTTGATTGCTCAGCAAGTTTTTTTCCACCTTCCTTGCCGAAAATATAATATTTATTATCAGGCAGTTCGGCAGGGGTGAAGTACGACATGTTCTCAACAAGTCCCAATATCGGTATCCGGATATTTTCCTGGTTGAACATACTGAAGGCTTTTCTCGCATCTGCCAGGGCCACTTCCTGTGGGGTACTGACAATGACAATTCCGGAAACAGCGATCTGTTGAGCAAGGGTCAATTGAATATCTCCGGTACCCGGAGGAAGGTCGACAACCAGATAATCAAGTTCTCCCCATTCGGCATCGTTGAATAGCTGTGATAATGCATTGGATGCCATAGGTCCTCTCCAGATCAGGGCCTGGCTTTGATCAACAAAGAATCCAATGGATAGTACTTTAATCCCATATTTTTCAACCGGTATGATAATGGTTTTACCATCCTTTTCTCTCACCTCCGGTTTGGCTTCAATCAGGTCGAACATCATTGGGACTGAAGGCCCGTAGATATCTGCATCAATGATACCGGTTTTTGCTCCCAGCTGGCTTAAGGCCACTGCCAGATTCACTGAAACAGTGGATTTTCCAACGCCACCTTTCCCGGATGCCACAGCAATAACATACTTTACTTTTGCCAGAGAGTCAACAGGAACACCGACGTCAATTGTGATTTTAGCATCTTTTCCAGCCAATTCCTTCAGGGTATTAATGCATGTGTCTCTAACGATATTTTCATTTTTCTCATCTTTTTCAGGGAAAAGCAAGGTCAAACTTATTTCATCACCATCTACCTTGATATTGCGAATCATGTTCAATGCCACTACATTATCACGCTTTGGGAAATAAAAAACCTTTTTGAGGGCTTCCAATATTGTTTCCTGGGTCATCTTGTAAATTATTGGTTCAAAATTTAAGGGAAGGCAAAAATACAAATAAAGAAATTATCCAATCAGAAAAACAGGAAATAAGATTATAGAAGCTCCCTGGATGGGTCCCAAAAATATTTGGTAAAACCTGCAATCTGATCATTTACCACAATGATATCTTCATTTTCCAGAAGCTCCTGCATTACCTTCGGTCCCCCGAAATGATGTTTGCCGGTCAACATACCTTTACGATTGACCACCCTGTGTGCAGGTACATCAAGGGGCTGTGAATGCGACATGTTCATAGCCCAGCCAACCATCCTGGCAGATCCTTTGCTCCCCAGATATTGTGCAATAGCTCCGTAGGAAGTTACACGCCCGTAGGGGATCAATCTCACCACTTCGTAAACCTTATTAAAAAATGATTGCTCTGTCAAATGGCTTTTAATTTGAATGCAATATAATGGATTTGTTTTCGCTGTTCGAGAAATTTTTCCTCGTAATAAGTCCTGATGTCCCTGATGTCAGCAGGACAATCCGATTGATACACGTCATCAGTTTTATAAACCAGTTGATGGCCATGCTCCCTGATCACCTGCAAAGTGTAGTCATAAAGTTCGGTATTATCGGTTTTGAGATGGATCAGGTGTTCAGGTTTAAGAATATGGCTATATCGATCTAAAAATGCCTGGGCTGTAAGCCTTTTTCTTTCTTTTGATCTTTTGGGTTGCGGATCGGGGAATATGATATAGATCTCACTTATTTCCCCTTTGTCGAAAATTTTTTCTATCATCTCAATCCTGGTCCTTATGAAGGCTACATGTTTTAGAGTCAGTTCATTGGACTGCTTGGATCCTTGCCATAACCTGGCTCCCTGGATATCAATGCCAATATAATTTCTGTCAGGAAAATTTTGTGAGAGTCCTATGGTATATTCGCCTTTACCGCATCCCAGTTCCAGCACCAATGAATGATCATTCTGGAAATATTGCTGCCATTTCCCTTTGTGGATGAATCCTTCTTCTATATCCTCAAAAGTAGGTTGGAAAAGGTTGTTGAATGTTAGATTCTCTGCAAAGCGTTGCAATTTTTTCTTGCCCACATCAATATTTTAATAGCCATGCATGTTGGTTCACCAGCTTTCGCATAGACATAAGTCTAACCAAAGCCTTGGATTTATCTTTATGGCTTTCCAGGCTAACCCTGTAATTGCCATTCCGTGCAGGCCCAATGATCATGGCTTCAGCATAACCCAGTCCTTTCAACTTCTCTGCATAAACTTCTGCCATGGTCCTGTATTCAAGTGATGCAACGATCACATGGTAATTGCCGGTTCTGGGTGTAGGTATAACGGCAGGTTCAGGCTTGCTAACCTGCTTATCCTCTCGTGTGATGACTTTGGGTTGCTCTATTACTTCTTCGACAACAACTGGTTTTGGAATTGGCTTCAGCTTGTTGTCAGGATAATCCATAAGCGGAACATGACCCGAATAGTGTGATTTGAGATAATCTCTATCCATGGGGTTGACCAGTACATAAATAAGGATGGCCAGCATGATGGCAAGCAGAAATAAGGGTATGGCCAGGTAGGAAGCAAATCCTGGAGCAGCTTTCTCTCGTTTTTGTTTCACGGGTTTTTCCGTTTCCTTTACCTTTATCGTTTCCTTTACCTTTTCCTTTACCTTTTCCGGTTCCTTTATCACAGGAACAACAGGCTTTTCTGCAACTTTTTTCTTTATGGGTTCAGCATGAAGTTCCGGAAGCTCATTGACGGGGTCCGCCTTAAAATGCAGATGCCGGTCCCTGATAAGAAAGTAACCTATCTGATCAATATAAGCTTTACGGGCAACTTTAAGTTTGTACCGTAAGGAACCAACATATGCTTCAATGGCTTCTTTGCTTTTCTGTTTTGAGATCTTTTCAGATTCAGCCAGGTACTTAATAAGCAGGTCGTCTTCGGCATGAAGGTTTTGAACAAAGGTGGTCCTGGATTCAGGAGGAGAGAGTTGCTTTTTATCTTTGTTAAGGCTTGCCGGATAATACTTGGTTTCCAGGATACCTAAACCAGGAATGACGACCCGGCCTTCTCTATCCAGTAAGGTCCGTATGGATTGGGCAATATTCATTTGAGGAAGATTAATTGACGAATATACGACATCGCATGTTATCTATCAAGTTTAAGGATCAAATTTTAAAAGGTCATCCGGAACATCCACGCCAATGCTATCAATACCTGTTAATTGGGCATGAACATCATAGCCATTTTCGATCCAGCTTAATTGCTCCAGCGATTCAGCCTTATCCAGTGCTGATCGTTCAAGATTGGCAATCTCTCCCAGGGTTTTTACCCTGTAAGCATACAAGCCTATGTGTTTGAGGTAAGTATGATGATTGATCCAGTTTTCCCTGGCCTCCCCTCTGATTGCCGGAACAGGCTGCCTGCTGAAAATCAAAGCTTTATTGTGCCTGTCAACGACTGCCTTGACAACATTTTCATCGAAAAGCTCCTTACTGGAATCTATTTCTTTTACCAGGGTGGCAATATTCACATCTTTATGTTGAAAAGCAAGCATAACTTGTTGAACCTGTTGAGGATCAATAAATGGTTCATCCCCCTGAACATTGATGATAATATCGTCAATTCCCAGGTAATCACCGGCCAAAAGAATATCTTTGGCTTCATTGCAACGGGAAGTTCCCGAAGTATGCTCCGCTGATGTCATGATCACATCTCCGCCAGATTCTTCAATGACTTTAGCAATACGCATGTCGTCGGTAGCGACGAAAACCCCATCCAATGATTCGGTTTTAGCAACCTGCTGATAAACCCGCTGAATCATCGGTGTTCCTTTGATCAGTGCCAGGGCTTTACCCGGAAAACGGCTGGAAGCAAAACGGGAAGGAATAATGGCTATATATTTCATATCAGCATTGCTGGGATAAACAGACCTAACTTTCATCAAACAGACCGTGGATCTCAGCATTGATCCTTTCGATCACCAATCCAAGGTCTTTGGCATTTTCGCCGAATTTGACCTCATCCACATCAATGATCAATAATTTGCCAAGTGTATATTTGGTAACCCAGGCTTCATATCTTTCATTAAGGCTTTTCAGGTAATCCAGGCGAATAGACTCTTCGTAGACCCTGCCTCTTTTCTGTATTTGATTCACCAGGTTTGGAACGGTTGAACGCAGGTAGATCAGCAAGTCGGGAGCTTGTATGAAGGAGCTGATCAATTCAAAAAGGGCACTGTAATTTTCAAAATCACGTGTGGCCATCAGGTTCATAGAGTGCAGGTTAGGAGCAAAAATGTAAGCATCCTCATAAATAGTCCTGTCCTGGATAACGGTCTTATCTCCTTCCCTGATCTCCACAATCTGCCTGAACCGGCTGTTTAAGAAGTAGATCTGCAGGTTGAATGACCAGCGTTGCATATCTTCATAAAAACTATGGAGATATGGGTTCGACTCAACATCTTCATAATGAGGTTCCCATCCAAAATGTTTTGACAATTGTTTTGTCAGGGTGGTTTTCCCTGAACCAATATTTCCGGCAATCGCGATATGCATGAGCGTATTTTTTGACTAAAATATAAATTTTAATCCATTTACAGGGACTTGTTCAGGACATAAATCTTCAAAACCCCATCACCAAGATAATAGAGCTTCTTTTCATCTGCACCCAGTGAGACGGCCAGCATTTTGTAGTTGGTATCCGGGAGTGTAAATGAGATTTCTTCAAGTGTAGCGGGATCTAATATTGTCATTTTTCCATCCTGGAAAAAGACCAGTTTCTTGTCAAAAGACTGAAAGTAGTCCAGGCCTTTGACATTAATGGTTTTGTAATATGCGCCGTACTTGTCAAACATCATGATCCCTTGCTCAGGATCATTCAAAAAGACCATATCATCTTTCTCCAATAAGAAATTTGGATTTATACTTTTCCCGGTGACCTGGTGAATGTTGCCAGTGCGGTCGCTGATCTGCAGAAACTGGTCAATTCGGATAAGCTCCAGGTTCTGGGGGTTGAAGACCCAAAAGCCGTTGTTATAACTCAAGGCTGCCAGGGTGGACAATTCCAGGCCAAAAATATTAAGCGAGATGGTATTTGAGAGGCTCAGCGTATTATCAAGAAATTCAATATTCCCAAAATCCATAAAAAATAACAGCAGTTTAAATGGATTGCCGGCGTCTGTCGAAGTAATGTCACCGCTTGTAAGATTACTATAAGTAAACATTAAGGTTCCTTCCCAGCCCATTTTAGAAAGCCGGTTCTTGTCCACCAGGTAGATATAACCCAATTCATCAATGCACATATAGCTGGCTTTGACAGGAATGCTTCTTTTTAAAGTAAAATCCTGGTCTTGTGCCATTCCGCCCCAATTGAAAACCAATACCATGATTAGCAGAAGAAAAACAGGTTGGATGATAATATGACGGAAACTGTTCAAATTCATTTATTCAATTATAGCTAGGATTTCCTCAATGTTTTTGCGATCATTGGCAAGTCTGGGTACCTTGTTTTGACCACCCAGTTTGCCTTTTTGCTTGAGCCAGTTATAGAACGTATTAGCGGGCATAATTCGTACAATTGGTTTTCTAAGGACCATATCTTTGTACCTTTTAGCTTCGTAGTCAGAATTCAATGATTTTAAAGCATTGTCAAGGGTCTCTGTAAAATACTCTAAATTAACCGGAGCGGACGCGAATTCAATCAGCCATTCATGGGCTGCATTGTCATCACCATTAAAATAAACCGGCCCTGCTGTATATTCATTGATCACTGAGTTGCACTTTTGGTTGGCAATAGAAAGTGCCTTTTCAGCATTATCAATAATGACTTCTTCACCTACAGCGTTAATAAAGCTTTTAGTTCTGCCTGTAATAGTGATACGGTAGGGATTTATCGATGTGAATTTGATCGTATCTCCAATAATGTAACGCCATAAACCGGCATTTGTAGAAATGACCAGTGCATAATTGGTGTCTTTATCTACTTCGTCCAAAGATCGTGTGCCGGGATTTTCCTTATCCATTTCATCGACCGGGAGAAATTCATAGTAAATACCATAATCAAGCATGAGTAACAATTCACCCGGTGTTTTTTTATCCTGCAGGCCAAAGAAGCCTTCGGAGGCATTATACAGGTCCATGTAATACATATCCGGAGATGGGATAAGCCGTTTGAATTGTTCTTCATAAGGTGAGAAATTCACGCCACCGTGGAAAAAAACTTCCATTTTAGGCCATACTTCAAGGATATTTTCACTTTTTGTGATCTCCAGTACCTTTTTGAGGAGTAAAAGTGTCCAGGAAGGCACGCCAGAGAGGCTGGCCACATTTCTGTTAATGGTGGCATGGGCCATTTTATCAATCTTAGTTTCCCATTCATCAAGCAAGGCCAGCTTGCGTTTGGGAACACGGATGAATTCAGCCCAGAGAGGCAGGTTCTGAATGATGATGGCGGAAAGATCACCATCATAATACAAATCATTATTTATTTCACTGATACGGTGACTTCCTCCCATAGCCAATCCACGACCGGTAAACATAGACGTTTCCGGAAAATTGTTGCAATAAATGGATAACATGTCTTTACCGCCTTTATAATGACATTCTTCCAGGGATTCATTACTCACCGGTATGAACTTGCTTTTATCACTGGTGGTACCGGAGGATTTGGCGAATAGCTTGATATCTGATGGCCAGAGTAGGCCCTGTTCTCCTTTTCGGAGCCTCTCGATATAGGGTTTCAGGGAATCATAATCATTGAGCGGTACCCTTTCTTTAAAAGTCTCTACTGAATTGATGGATGCATAATCATATTTTTTGCCCCATTCTGTATTTTTTCCCGCAATGATTAATTTTTTAAACCATTCTGACTGGACCTCCATCGGATATTTCATGAATAACTCAATCTGGTGCATCCGCTTCTTCATTAACCAGGAAATAACTGAGTTGATCAGTTCCATAGGGCTTGCAGTAAGGGTAATTCTATTCAAATTTACAACATTATGATCAAAACGCAGATAAAAATGCTAATTTTGACTTTCATGCTCAGGTTCCCCTACAGTAAAATCAACCTTGGATTAAGGGTGCTTCGTAAGCGATCAGACGCTTTTCATGATATCGAAACCATCATGTATCCCATTGGATTATCAGATGCACTTGAGATCATCAAATCACCGGATGATATATTTAGATGGCAGACTTCAGGGATTGACATCCCGGGAGAGGATGCCCATAACCTTTGTGTAAAAGCTTTCAAACTGATACAGGATTCTTATCATATTCCTGATGTGAAAATGCATCTTCATAAAAATATTCCAATGGGAGCAGGTCTTGGTGGTGGTTCATCGGATGCAGCCTTCACCCTCAGGATGCTTAATGAATATTTTGGACTGGGTATTGAATCCGGAAAGCTGAAATTACTGGCAGCAAAATTGGGGAGTGATTGTCCCTTTTTTATTGATAACCTGGTCAGCCTTGCCAGCGGCAGGGGGGAATCACTTGAGCCAATTTCACTTTCTCTTAAGGATTATTTTCTGCTCATTGTTAAGCCAGACATTCATATTACTACAGCTGAAGCTTATGCCAACCTGAATATTAAAGAACATAAGCAAGGATTACTGGACATCATCCGGCAACCCATAAGCACATGGAAAGAATCTCTGTACAATGATTTTGAATCTTATGTCTTTAATAAGCATCCTGAAGTAGCTAAACTAAAAAGCTTATTGTATGAGCAGGGTGCCATATATGCATCACTCACGGGGAGCGGTTCAGCCATTTATGGGATCTTTACGGAAGATCCTTCGATTGAACAGGAATTAGCACCTCATTTTACCTGGAAAGAGCAACTAAAATGATCATTATTTAGGTGCCAGCCTGATCAGGATGAGCCCCAGAATAGTAAAGATGATATTTGGGATCCATGCGGCAAGGACAGGAGAGAGGTTTCCATTGGTGGCAAAAACAGTGGAGACTTTCATGAATAAGATAAAGGTGAAGGTAAACGTGATCCCCATCCCAAGGTGCATGCCAATACCACCCCGTACCTTTCTGGAAGACAGGGCAAAACCAATCAAAGTGAGCACGATCGTAGCAAATGGAGATGCAATCCGCTGGTGCTTCTCAATGGCATAAATCTTCGCCACTTCCGAACCCTTAAGGTCTTCCTTGGCAATGTGTTCATTCAACTCCCAATAATTCATCTCCTCGAAGTCTTCTTTCTGAATGTATAGATCTTCCGGCAAAAGGTTGATCACAGTATCCAATGAAGTTCCCTTGACTATATTTTCTCCTGTACTGTCAATCGTCCTGATAAAATAGTTGCTCAATGTCCATTTGTTTTCCGTACTGTCCCATTTTATCTTGTCAGCGGTCAATTTATATTTCAATTTATGATCGCTTACATTTTCAAGCGTAAACTTATATCCAACCCCGGTACTATTATTGAAATTCTCCAGGTAGGCAAAATTTCCGGGCTCAATTTGAAGATGAATGTTTCGATCAAGGTCCTTGGATAAAGTTTCTATGTATTTATTCTTAAAAACCCTTCTTTTGATATTGGTCTTGGGGATCAGGAAATTTGACAGGTAAAAAGACATCATGGCCAGGATCAATGCAGAGATCAGATAGGGACGCAGGAGTCTGTAAAAGCTGACTCCACCACTCAGAATGGCAATAATCTCCGAATTTGAAGCCATTTTGGAAGTGAAGAATATTACTGAAATAAAGGTGAATAAATAAGAAAACAGGTTGATAAAGTAGGGGATGAAATTCAGGTAGTATGAAAAGATCGTTTCGTCCCACGGGGCCCCTCGTTCGAAAAATTCATCAATGTTTTCAGAGACATCAAAAATAATAACGATAATGATCAAGAGGGAAATGGCATAAAAGAAGGTGCCCAGAAACTTTTTAATGATATAGATATCGATGATTTTCATGCCTAAAGCCTCCTCCCAAGTTGCTCAACCATGTTCCCTTTCCATTCAGCAAATTGACCATCTATGATTTGCTTTCTTGCTTCTTTTACGAGCCAGAGGTAAAAACTGAGATTGTGGGTGCTTGCAATCATGGCTCCGAGCATTTCATTGGCAGCAAAAAGATGCCTCAGATATGCTTTGGAATATTGTTTGTCGACAAATGAATGGCCGTTTTCATCGACAGGCGAATGATCATCCTTCCATTTCTCATTTTTCATATTCAGTATTCCTTCAGTAGTGAAGATCATCCCATTACGACCATTCCTGGTGGGCATCACACAATCGAACAGATCAACACCCAGGGCAATGCTTTCAAGGATATTGACAGGTGTGCCCACACCCATAAGGTACCTGGGTTTTTCTTTCGGCAGGATATTGCAGACAACATCCGTCATCTCATACATCATTTCATGTGGTTCACCAACAGACAGCCCGCCAATGGCATTGCCATCTGCTCCCATGTCTGCTATAAATTCAGCAGACTGCTTTCTCAAATCTTTATAAACACTTCCCTGAACGATTGGAAATAAACTTTGCTGATACCCATAAGGACAAGTACCCTGATTAAAGTGATCGATACAGCGTTCGAGCCAGTGATGTGTAATTTCCATGGACTTTTGAGCATAGTCACGTTCACAGGGATAGGGTGTGCATTCGTCAAATGCCATAATAATGTCTGCCCCTATAATTCTTTGAATGTCGATAACCTTTTCCGGTGTAAAGAAATGGGTTGATCCATCAATATGAGACTGGAAACGGACTCCTTCATCGCTAAGTTTACGAATATTGGCTAATGAATACACCTGGTATCCGCCACTGTCTGTAAGGATTGGCTTTTCCCAATTGATAAACCGGTGCAGACCACCGGCATTTTCCAGGATCCCTAATCCTGGCCTCAGGTATAAATGATAAGTGTTCCCGAGTATGATCCGGGCTTTGATATCCTCCTGTATATCCCTGGTGTGCACGGCCTTGACAGTTCCTGCAGTGCCAACAGGCATAAACATCGGTGTTTCAATCAATCCATGATCAGTTTTGATCAGCCCGGCACGTGCATTCGACTTATTATCAGTATTTTTAAGGGTGAACAGCATGAAGGGTTAATATTTCTCTTCAAAGATAACGTAATTCAGGAAGATTATTATTTTTACACTTCATTCGCATTATGGTGAATTTCGAATTTCAGGACCAGGGATTGCTTATGTTGATCCTCTTTGTCATCTTCGCTTCAAGCTTAGTTGTTCAATTGTTTTTTCATTGGATCATTTTTGGGAAACTGGCTTTTTATAAGGCCAGGGGCAAGGTGCTTACAGCCCCTCCCGTATCTGTGATCATATCCGCCAGGAATGAGTATCTGAACTTGCAGGAAAACCTGCCTTTGGTTTTAGAGCAGGATTATCCGGATTATGAAGTTGTGGTGGTAAATGATGCATCGGATGATGATACCGGTGAATTACTGAAGGACTTTTCCTTAAAATATCCCCATTTAAAGGTGATCCATTTTGCCCAGAACCTGAATTTTTTTACAGGTAAAAAATTTCCATTGTCACTGGGTATTAAATCAGCTGCCCATGATGTATTACTGTTTACAGATGCCGACTGCAAACCCAGTAGTAATCAGTGGATCAGGAGAATGACATCCGGTTTTCATGATGCCAGGGATATTGTGCTGGGCTATGGGCCCTATGAGCGGAAAAAGGGACTACTGAATATATTAATCCGCTATGATACCTTTCATGTTGCCGTACAATACCTGTCTTTCTCGTTGTCAGGTCTAACCTACATGGGTGTCGGGCGGAACCTGGCCTACCGGAAATCCCTGTTTTATAAACTCAAAGGTTTTACATCCCACTATAAAGTAGCATCTGGTGATGATGACCTGTTCATCAACAGGGCAGCCAATTCAAAAAATACTGCAATTGAAATTAGCAAAGAGGGCCAGACTGTTTCTGAACCGGCAAGACGGTTCGGTGATTTTATCAGGCAAAAGAAGAGACATTTGACAACTGCGAAGTATTATCGCTGGAAGTTCAAAATATTGCTTACAGCTTACGCTTTGAGCCAATATTTCTTCTGGGGTTTGTTTTTTTCATTAATTTGTCTTAAATTTAATGTTTTATATTTATTGATCATGATGGGAGCAAAGCTCATCAGCCAACTAATTATTACTAAAAATTGTCTAAATAGACTAAAAGAAGAAAAATTATTATTAATTTCGCCTTTGATCGAATTGTTATTCGTCATTCTAAACCCTTTAATTGCGATCTCCAATTTGATTTACAAGAAAGATAAATGGAAGTAAATCCTAATCTAACCGACAAAGCATTAAGGGATTATCATCTGGTTAAAGCAGCCATTGATACCGGTGATCAGAAAGCGTATGCGGAGTTGATGAACAACTATCGCGATTCACTGTATTTCATGTTGCTCAAAATGACGAACAATCCGCATGATGCTGATGATCTGACCATTGAAGCATTTGGCAAGGCATTTAAGAAGTTGCATCAATATACCCCTGATTTCGCATTCAGCACCTGGCTTTTCAAGATTGCATCCAACAATTGTATCGATTTCATGAGAAAGAAGAAAAAGAATACTTTCTCCATGAACAAGACTCCTGATGATAAAGATGATGGTGATGAGCTTGCCAATATGATCCCTTCTGATTTATTAGATCCGGAAGAAAAAGTGATCAAGAAAGAGAAAGTCGAATTGATGCGTGAGGTGGTACAGCGACTAAAGCCACACTATCGCATGCTGATAGAATTGAGATATTTCAAAGAATTTTCTTACGAAGAGATCTCCAATGAGTTGAACCTGCCTCTGGGTACGGTAAAGGCTCAATTGTACAGGGCACGTGAGTTCATATCCAATATCCTGAAGAACTTGCCTGAGAGGTTTTAGGTGGGTTGCCATCTCATCTGCTCCTCCACTCCCAAACCCTTGTCAATTAATACTTAAATGATGAGTTTAAACGATTTTCAGCATTCAATAAAGCAGGGAATACCCAAAGAATTGCCAGCAGCCAAAGCCTGGGATAATGAAGTAAGTCATGCACCGGTACGTAAGGATATCCTTGGCAAAGAGGAGAAAAAGCTGGCCCTGAAAAATGCCCTCCGTTATTTTCCGGAACGATTTCATCAGGAGCTGGCACCGGAATTTGCTGATGAACTGAAGAAATACGGCCGGATATATATGTACAGGTTTTATCCTGAATATGAAATTACTGCCAGGCCGATAGATATGTATCCGCACAAGTCAAATCAGGCTGCAGCTATCATGCTGATGATCGACAATAACCTGGACAAAGCTGTTGCCCAGCATCCCTATGAACTCATTACCTATGGTGGTAACGGTGCTGTTTTTCAAAACTGGGCCCAATACCGTATTACTATGCAATACCTGGCCACCATGACGGATGAGCAAACCCTGGTCATGTATTCCGGACATCCAATGGGCCTGTTCCCTTCACATAAAGATGCCCCCAGGGTAGTGGTAACCAATGGTATGGTTATTCCCAATTACAGCCGGCAGGATGATTGGGAAAAGTTCAACGCTTTAGGAGTTTCACAATATGGACAGATGACTGCAGGATCTTTTATGTACATAGGACCACAGGGCATTGTTCATGGAACAACCATTACGGTTTTGAATGCTTGCCGTCGCCTGCAGAGTGAGAGCAGTGGTGCGGGTGGAAAAGTCTTTATCTCTTCAGGGCTGGGAGGCATGTCGGGTGCACAGGCGAAAGCGGCTGTCATAGCCGGAACTATTGGTGTCATCGCGGAAATTAATCCTAAAGCCGTGGAGAAAAGACATAGACAGGGATGGGTTGATGAGGTTTATACAGACATCAATGAATTGTTAAACAGGATCTCGGCTGCCAGAAGCAATAAGGAAGCGGTTTCCCTGGCATATCAGGGAAATATTGTGGATCTGTGGGAGACCCTTGCTGAACAGGATGTTTTTATAGAGCTTGGCTCGGATCAAACTTCGCTGCACAACCCATGGGCCGGCGGCTACTATCCTGCCGGGCTCACATTTGATGAATCGAATAAGTTGATGGTTGATGATCCTCAGCTTTTTAAACAAAAAGTAAAGGAGTCACTGATCCGGCAGGTGAATGCCATTAATAAGCTCAGCACTAAAGGCATGTATTTCTTTGATTATGGCAATGCATTCCTGCTTGAATCCTCAAGGGCAGGTGCTGATATCAATAAAGCGGATGGGACTTTCAAATATCCTTCTTATGTGCAGGATATCATGGGACCCATGTGTTTTGATTATGGTTTCGGACCTTTCCGATGGGTTTGCACATCGGGTAAACCGGAGGACTTACAAATTACCGATAGAATTGCCGGTGATGTCCTTGAAGAAATGGCCCAAACTGCTCCTGAAGAAATTACACAACAGCTTACTGACAATTTGCTGTGGATCAGACAGGCAGAAGAAAATAAATTGGTTGTGGGTTCGCAGTCGAGGATACTTTATGCAGATTGTGAAGGCCGTACACGTATTGCCAGGGCTTTTAACCAGGCAATCAGGGATGGCAGGGTGTCGGCGCCAATCGTGCTGGGCCGTGACCACCACGACGTATCCGGCACAGATTCTCCATTCCGGGAGACTTCCAATATCTACGACGGCTCGAGTTTTACAGCAGACATGGCGGTGCAAAATGTGATTGGAGATGCCTTTCGTGGTGCCACCTGGGTGTCATTACACAATGGCGGCGGTGTTGGCTGGGGAGAAGTCATCAATGGAGGCTTTGGTATGCTCCTTGATGGAAGTGATGATGCAGAAAGAAGATTGAAGGCTATGCTCTTCTGGGATGTGAACAATGGCATCGCCAGGAGAAGCTGGGCAAGAAATGATGAAGCCATATTTGCCATTAAAAGGGCGATGGAAACAGAACCTAAACTTCAGGTTACCCTGCCGAATAAAGCCAATGAGGATCTGATCAATTCCCTCCTTTAAATAAAAAAAGAGATGCCTTTTGAGACATCTCCTTTATTATTTTCTGGTTTCAGCTTTTACCTGGAAACTGTAAGTTTTTTAATAATCTGTTGATTTCCAATCTGTAACTGAAGGAAATACATTCCGTTTATCAACTTATTGGTGTTGACCTGTATAATTTGTTCACCTGCTGACATAATACGTGATTCTTCACGGAGTACTTCTTCACCCAGCATATTGTATGCCTTTAATGATACTTCACCTGGATTTTCCAATGTAAATACCACGTTGGCCATATTATTCGCCGGATTTGGATAGATCATCATCGAGACGTCCATAACCTGCTCCGGAAGAGAAGTAGCATCATCAGTGAAAAATTCAGTAAATAACTTTTCACCAAAATCAAACCCTTGTAAAATAGATTGGTTGTTCCCATAGTACAGGAAGAAAAAACCTGACATCTGGAAGCCATCTCCACCGGCATCATACATTGTAAACCTGTAACATCCGTTTGGATCCAGGCTAAATGATTCATTTATTGTAGCATTAGGATCACTATACGGACCACCGGAGTATAAAACAGTTCCTTCGCCATCAGTCAACTCCCATGTTGTTTCCTCAGGATTATCATCAGTACGGATAAAGAGACTAACCTCTATTGGTGTAAGCAGTTTCTCAAGAGTAACTTTTGATGTATCATTTGAGGGATACTGATCCGGGTTTCCATTGGGATTTTCTGAATAAACAGTCAGGATATTTTCATCTTCCGGTGCATAAGTAATGCCTGGAAGATAAACCATTTCTGATTCCAGGAATGCCAGGTTACCTGTCCAATTGTAAGTCGAATTGGCAGCACCATTAACATTATACTGGATGTCGACAGATGTCAGAGTTTCATTACCGTTGTTCCTGATAGTTACCCATGGTTCGAGATCTCCGATACATACATTATTCGGCATGTTTTCAATTTGCGTAACAGATGCATCATAATCGTTAACATTACCAAAGTCCATCATATCACGCTTGGTTCCCTGCAATACTTCTTTGGAAGAATTATCCTGTAAAAAGACAACCAGCTCACAATTCTCTGTAACCCATTCCGGATCCAGGGAAAAACTGAAATCAAATTCTAAAGTATCACTGCTTGAAAAATCCAGGGGTGTGCCATTTGCACCTGGAACCATTAAACGACAAACATGATTCAATTCCGGAAGTCCATACCAGGTGTATGGAATATGTGATTCGGTGACAGCCAGGTGCAATACCAGGTTACTGCCTGCGTAAGGTTCAACCATGCGAATGATTACGTTGATATCGTAATCTATAAGATTGCCTGTTCCGTTGATTTCCAATTCAAATGAACATGGTACCGATGCAGCTGATGAAACCGGTCCAGTGTAATACGAGTACATATTACCACCGCTGATGCCACCAACTACTGAGTTCCCGCCATCAAAAAAGGCGGTCGGGTTACCCGGACTACCATAATAGGATCGACGGGCTGAAGCGAAGGCATTGTTAAAAGAGTCAGAGCCGTGGTATTCAACTACCGCGACAGGGTGACCATTAGCTATCAAGTCTGCAACTCCTAGTGCTGCGCTTGGACAGTAAGGTCATCCAGTGGCATCCGTGGCCACTTCTACAATTACCAGCTCTCTATCAACCTGTTGTGCATGAACTGCTGTCATGATGGTAAACAGGGCAATAAAAAGTGTAAATAGTTTTTTCATATATGCTCAGTTTTAATGTTATCTATATATGTAAGATTATCCTTGTCTAATCGACAAAGTTATACAAATAATGGTTGCATTACCACGAAAATTATGTAATTTTACCAGGCTTTTTGCAAATAGATATTAATTCAAAATAACCATATTATGAAGAAAATTTTACTACTTTTTGTTGTTGCGACCTTATCCACAGGGCTTTTTGCACAAAGTCTTGCCCTGAGCGATGAACACGGCCCAATTGCACCAGGCGGCACCATAATGGTTGTTGGCGATCCGATGGATCCATTTATCGTTGCACATATTGATGTGAAGAATAATGCCAGCACAGCGTTAGATGTCAAAGTTTTCAGAAGGATAGTGGATACTCTTACAGGCAGCAAGAATTATTTCTGTTGGGGAGCTTGCTTCAGCTATGAGACAGACACATCCTTAACGCAGCTCACTATTCAGCCTGGCGAAACAAATTCAGAATTTTCCGGGGATTACGAGCCTCATGAGCAGATTGGTTCATCCTATATCACTTATGTGTTTTATGATGCAAATAATATGGCTGATTCTGTGGGTGTGACAGTTCACTTTAAGACTTCTCCTGAAGGTATTGCTGAAGATCTTACGAATAAGATCGATTTCTCAAATGCCTACCCAAACCCGGCAAGTAAAGTCGCTTATTTTGATTATACCATGCCAACTGATGTGAGCCAGGCCAAACTGGTGATCAGTAATTTGCTCGGAGCAGTTGTTGAAACGGTGAATGTTTCAGCAAATGACAACCGCATTAAGCTTAACACAAGCAATCTCAAGAATGGATTGTACATCTGCTCTCTGGAAGTACAGAACAGTGTGGTAATGACCAGGAAGCTGGTCGTCAACCACTAAAAGAATTTATTTCGTGACGCGTGACGCGTCACGAGCGAAAGACTCCTTTGATCTCATCGACATAGTCCAGCTTCTCCCATGAGAAGAATTCCACATTTTTGAAAATGCGTTTTTTACCATCAACATCTTTTGTGATGGTATGCGTATTTTCAAAATAGACTTCTACATCTTCTTTATAATGACTTCTTCCGAAATGGCCATAAGTAGCAGTCTTTTCAAAGATTGGATTGTTGAGTCCGAACCTCTTGATAATTGCATAAGGTCTCATGTCGAAGATATCCATCAGCTTTTCGGCGATTACACCATCTGTCATGACACCCCCATCCGCTGATTTAATATTGCAGGTCCCGAATGTATTTACGTACAGGCCCATCGGTTGAGCTATGCCAATGGCATAAGCAACCTGTACCAGTATTTCATCGGCTATACCGGCGGCCACCATATTTTTAGCGATATGCCGGCAGGCATATGCCGCAGAGCGGTCGACCTTGGAGGCATCTTTTCCTGAAAATGCCCCGCCACCGTGCGCACCCTTGCCACCGTATGTGTCGACAATGATTTTGCGACCGGTAAGGCCGGAGTCTCCATGTGGCCCTCCGATGACAAACTTGCCTGTCGGGTTGACATAAAGGTTATAGTCACTTTTGAACAGTTCCTGTATCCTGGCAGGTAAAGTTGCTATTACTCTCGGAATTAATATATTGGCTACATCGTCGTGGATCTTTTTCAACATCCTTTCATCCTCATCGAACTCATCATGCTGGGTTGACAATACAATGGTATCAATGCGAACCGGTTTATTATTGTCGTCATACTCGATGGTTACCTGTGATTTGGAATCAGGACGGACATAGGTCATCTGTTTTCCCTCCCTGCGGATCCCCGCCAATTCCTGGACCAGGATATGGGCCAGCTCCACGGGCATAGGCATATAATTATCCATTTCTGTGCTGGCATAGCCAAACATCATACCCTGGTCGCCTGCACCCTGGTTTTCAAGTTCTTCACGGACAACACCCTGGCGTATATCAGAAGATTGCTCATGGATGGCTGACAGCACACCGCATGAATCCGCGTCAAATTTGTATTCAGCTTTTGTATAACCGATTTTTTTAATTGTTTTTCTTACAACTTCATCTATGGACACATAACCACTGGTCTTCACTTCTCCTGCACAAACTGCAAGGCCGGTAGTCACTAAAGTCTCACATGCCACTTTCGATTCAGGATCCCATTTCAGGAATTCATCCAGCAGTGCGTCCGAAATTTGATCTGCAACTTTGTCCGGATGGCCTTCTGAAACTGATTCTGATGTAAATAAATAACCCATAATCTATTATTTATATATTTTAAGATGTGCAAAGGTATAATAATCAATTTTAATGGGGGGAAGCTTAACTTATTTTTTTGTCAGCGACTGGAATACTTCCTCCAGGCTCTGGACCTGCTTGTTCAGGGAAAGGACCGTCATGCCACGCTTGACAGCGAATTCAAACAAGTCCTGACGGATGTCTTTTTCAGGATCGGAAGTGATCTTCCAGGTGTTTCTTTTAATACTCTGTACCTGTTTGACACCATGTATTTCTTCTAATTCTTCCGCTTTGACTTTTTTGTTGAATTCAACGGTAATAATATCCTGGTTTGTGACCATTCCTGAAAGGTTGGCAGTATAATCATCAGCTACAATTTTACCATTATGGATGATGATAGCACGGTCACATATAGCTTCTACTTCCTGCATGATATGTGTGGAAAGCAGCACTGTTTTTTCCTGGCCTATCTTCTTGATCAGGTTTCTGATTTCCAGCAGCTGGTTAGGGTCTAAGCCGGAAGTTGGCTCATCAAGTATCAGTACATCCGGGTTATGCAATAGGGCCTGTGCCAGCCCGACCCTTTGCCTGTAGCCTTTTGACAATGCACCGATCCTCTTATTTTGTTCCAGTTCCAGCCCGGTAAGGCCGATAATGTTGGAGATGCGTTCTTTCCTGACTTTACCAATCTTGTAAATACCGGCAATAAAGCCAAGGTATTCTTTTACATACATATCCAGGTACAGGGGGTTGTTCTCAGGAAGGTAACCTACCTTTTTTCGTACCTGAATTGATTCTTCAATCACATCATAGTTGTTGACACTCACCTCTCCTGAGCTAGCGGGAAGAAAGCAGGTGATAATCTTCATCATCGTTGATTTACCGGCACCATTTGGGCCAAGCAAACCTACAACTTCGCCGGGTTGAATGATAAAGGATACATCATCCAGGGCTTTTTGCTTGCCAAACTTCTTTGTGATATTTTTAGCGATGACAGACATTTCAATAGCTTTATCAAGCAGCGAAATTAATAAAAAACCCTTTAACCCTGCCTTTGCATTCTGAGAATGTAAACAATGAAGGCTGCAAAAAACAGGCATTGACCAATACCGAAGATATACCAGTTAAAACTCAGAGGAATATATACAGCGGCCTGTTCAAAAACGGCCTGTTCATCCCTCATCAGGATAAAATCCCAGAAGGTAAACTTTTCCAGCATATATGCTGAATAGTCCTGTATGTAGGAGAAGATTACGATGAGTGAACCCAGTATCAGCAAAATCCATTCTATGCGGATCAGTGATGCTTTCAGGCCTTTACCGGAATAATGCAGGATC
>JAUXCL010000057.1 GCA_030618905.1 Bacteroidales bacterium
AAAAAAAGAGAGACGCAGTGAAGCGCCTCTCAGTCTTGCATTAGCGACAATAGTAGATGAAAACTCCATCATCGAAACATCGAAACAGAGTATCTTTAAATGAAAGCCTAATTAGTGTGATTCGCTTTGAATCATATTTAAACCTGGTTTCGTTGATTTTTTAGAGCCGTAAAAAAAGAACCAAATGAAGCTATTCGCTTCGTTTTCTGAGGATCTTTTACAAGACTGAGGTTTAATGAGTGTTCCCGGCATTTGCACGGGAAGAAAGGATCAAAAAGTAATAAGATATCATCAATACGTAAAAATCGATCCGATGTTACATAAGATTGAACAAATTCAGCGGAAAATGTTAATTTTGTGGCCACTAAATTATAAGAAAATATGTTTGAAGGATTAAGCGACAGGCTCGAACGCTCATTTAAGCTGCTCAAAGGACAAGGCCATATCACGGAAATTAACGTGGCCGAGACCATGAAGGAGATACGCCGGGCACTGATCGATGCGGATGTCAGTTATAAAATTGCCAAGCAGTTCACCGAAGATGTGAAGCAGAAAGCCATGGGGGAAAATGTGCTGACTTCTGTCTCTCCCGGACAGCTTATGATCAAGATCGTGCGCGACAGCATGGCCGAGCTGATGGGCGGACAGATGGAAGAGATCAACCTGAAAGGCTCACCGGCCATCATCCTGATCGCAGGACTGCAAGGATCGGGTAAAACGACCTTCGCAGCTAAACTGGCCAACTACCTCAAAACCAAGAAAGGTAAAACACCCATGATGGTTGCCGGCGATGTGTACCGCCCTGCCGCCATTGAACAGCTTAAGGTATTGGGCGAGCAAATTGGTGTTGAAGTTTATACTGAAGAAGACAACAAGGACCCTGTGAAGATCACCAAAAAGTCGATCAGCTACGCCAGGGACAAAGGATATAATGTGGTCATCGTGGATACCGCCGGACGACTTGCCATCGATGAGGAGATGATGAAGGAAATCGCTTCCATTAAATCAACGATCAACCCGCAGGAAACGCTGTTTGTGGTCGACTCCATGACCGGCCAGGATGCGGTGAACACTGCCAAATCCTTTAATGATAAGCTTGATTATGAGGGTGTTGTGCTGACCAAGCTGGATGGTGATACCCGTGGTGGCGCAGCGCTGACCATCAAATCAGTGGTCAACAAACCGATCAAATTCGTGGGTATCGGTGAGAAAATGGATGCCATCGATGTCTTTCATCCTGATCGTATGTCGGACAGGATCCTGGGTATGGGTGATATCATCTCCCTGGTGGAAAGGGCACAGGATCAGTTTGATGAAGAAGACGCCAGGAAATTACAACGCAAGATTGCCAAGGACCAGTTTAATTTCAATGACTTCCTGCAGCAGATCAGGCAGATCAAGAAGATGGGTAATGTGAAGGACCTGGTGGGTATGATACCGGGCATGGGCAAGGCCCTGAAAAATACTGAAATCGACGATGATGCATTCAAGAACATCGAAGCCATCATACACTCCATGACCCCCTATGAGCGGGAAAACCCGAAAATGCTCAACGGCAGCAGAAGAAAAAGAATTGCCATAGGCAGCGGCACCGACGTACAGGAAGTGAACCAGCTGATCAAACAATTCAGCGAAACCAGCAAGATGATGAAGATGATGACCAAGGGCGGTGCGAAGAATATGATGCGGCAGATGAAGAATATGAAACAGTGAACAGTGAACAGTGAACAGAAATTTAACCAATAACCAATAACCAACAACCAACAACTGTTAATTAAGTGTTATGGAAATTATAGACGGTAAGAAAGTAGCCAGCGAACTGAAATTAGAGCTGAAGAAGCAAGTTGCTGAGATGATCGAAAACGATATTCCAGCGCCGCACCTGGCTGCTATCCTGGTTGGGGACGACCCGGCAAGCCACACTTATGTGAATAGTAAGGAAAAGGATTGCAGGGAGGTTGGTTTCATCTCCTCTCTCTATAAGCATCCTGAAAAGATTACCGAGCGGGAACTGTTTGAGATCATCGATTATATTAATAATGATGAAGAAATTGATGGCCTGATCGTCCAGTTACCCTTACCAAAGCATATATCTGAATCCAAGGTGATCCAGCGGATCAACCCGGCGAAAGATGTGGATGGTTTTCACCCTTTGAATGTGGGGAAAATGCTTAAGGGATTGCCAACATACCTTCCGGCAACCCCATATGGCATCATGCAGCTGATTGAACGCTATGATATTGATACAGAGGGTAAAAATTGTGTTGTCCTGGGACGTAGCGATATCGTCGGCACGCCCATGAGCATTCTCCTATCACGGAAAACGAATCCTGGAAACTGTACAGTTACGCTATGTCACAGCCGGACCAAAGACCTTAAGAAAATTGCTGCAGAAGCTGATATATTGATAGCCGCCATTGGCAGTCCTGGCTTTGTGACTGCCGATATGGTAAAGAAAGATGCCGTAGTCATTGATGTAGGCATACATCGTGTCCCAGCACCAGAAAAAGCCTCGGGTTTCAAACTGGTCGGGGATGTACAGTTTGCAGAGGTAGCTAAAAAATGCTCATATATCACACCTGTTCCGGGTGGGGTAGGGCCTATGACAAGAGCAGGATTATTGCAAAATACCTTTATAGCGGCTAAAAAAGAGATCTATTCCTAAGTCTTCAACCCATAAGGATTTGGAAAACAAGGAACAATTATTGCTTGATAGTGGAAAAGCCCTTCCGGTGATGGAGGAGTTTTACAGTATTCAGGGAGAAGGATTCCATACCGGAAAAGCTGCTTATTTTATCAGGATAGGCGGTTGCGACGTGGGCTGCCACTGGTGTGATGTCAAGGAATCATGGAACGCCGACCTGCATCCACTGGTGAATGTTGAGGGTATCGTGTTGCGTGCAAAGCAATATCCGGCAAAGGCGGTGGTGATGACCGGGGGAGAGCCTTCTCTGTACAACTTGAAAGCCTTATGTGATGGGCTTATTCAACATGGGATCAGGATATTCCTGGAGACTTCAGGAGCCTATCCGCTCAATGGGGAATTCGACTGGATCTGCCTTTCACCTAAAAGGAACAGTCCGCCGCAAAAATCAATCCTGGAGAAAGCCGATGAACTTAAAGTGATCATTGAAGAGGAAGATGACTTCGATTGGGCAGAAGAAAATGCGGGGAAGGTGAATGATTCCTGCATCTTATTCCTGCAGGCGGAGTGGAGACGGCACCGGGAGATGATGCCACGGATGGTGGATTATGTGCAGGCACACCCGAAGTGGCAAATATCTTTGCAGAGCCATAAGTACATGAGGATACCATAAAAATACTTCTATGAAATTACCTGGATTATCCATAATTCTAATCTTCTGGATATTGATATTCGGAAGCCCTGACATTGAAGCCCAGATTTTTATTGCTGGTGACCTGACCACTTCTGCCAAAGCCAAAAAATGGCAGGATAAAGCCATGGAAGCCTATAGCTTCAAAGAATTTGAAAAAGCCAAAAACCTCAGTATGAAAGCCCTCTCCTATGATTCAGCGTATATTTTGCCCTACATGATGCTGGGGGATATTTACACGTCAGAAGAGAAATACGCTGAGAGCATCCGGATGTATAGTACCATAATCCGGTTTAAACCTGAGGTCCATCCTGATCCATATTATTTCCTTGGCAGGGCCCAGTATATGGATCATCGTTATGCGGCATCAATTCCAAATTTTAAGAAATTCCTTTTTTTTCGTGACATCGATCCCTTCAGGGCCATGAATGCCGCGAACCTTCTGGCAAGCGCTAGTTTTCGTGCCCATGCCATGGCCAACCCGGTACCCTTCAATCCGGAGAATATCGGACAAGGGATCAATACTCCTTTTGATGAGTATGTTAACGCGATCTCAACAGATGAACGGCTTTTGTTTTTTACCCGGAAAACACCACTAAACCTGGATAAGGGATTGTATGAGGAGAATATTTTTATGTCGGATAATATTGAAGATGCCTGGCAAATTGCGGTAGAGTTTGATGCCCGCCTGAATGCGGTCGGCAACCTGGGAGCCTTCACTGTATCACCCGATGGAATGTATATTTTCTTCACGGCCTGCCATCTGCCGCAGGGCTATGGCAGCTGCGACCTGTATTATATGCAGCGACAGGGAAATATCTGGACCTCTCCTGAGAACCTGGGTCCCATTATCAACACCCCCACATGGGAATCTCAACCCTCATTCTCATCTGATGGCAAGACACTATACTTTGCCAGTCGCCGCCCGGGTGGCTTTGGCAGCTCAGATATCTGGAAATCGGAATTGTTGCCCGATGGACAATGGGGTGAGCCCTATAATCTTGGGGAAAAGATCAATACTTTACATGCCGAGATGGCCCCAATGATACACCAGGATGGAAAATCCCTTTATTACTCTTCCACAGGTCATGTGGGGATGGGCGGGTTTGATCTTTTCTTTGCGCATATCGACAGCACTGGATTCTTTGGAGAACCGGTAAACATGGGTTACCCGATCAATACAGAAGCAGATGAAGTGAATATCATTGTTTCCGCCAGTGGGAGTGAAGCATATATCTCATCCGATCAATATGGGGGTTATGGTAAGTTTGATATTTATCGATTCGATTTACCCGTAGAAACAAGGCCGGAGAAGGTGACCTATATGCATGGGAAGGTTTATGATGTGGAAAATGGAAAACCGCTATTGGCCCGCTTTGAACTCATTGACCTGGAGGATGGCCATGTGGTTATTGAATCTTATTCTGATGTAGTAAATGGGGATTTTTTGGTTTGCCTGCCTGTCGACCATCAATACGCCCTGAATGTGTCCAGTGAATGGTACCTGTTTTACTCGGAAAACTTCAACCTGACCGGGGAGTATTCTGCAGCAGAACCTTTACATAAGGATATCCCATTGAAGAAGATCAGTGTTGGCGAGTCGGTTGTCCTGGAAAACATCTTCTATGAAACCGATAAATTTGAATTGAAGGAAGAGTCCAAAATTGAACTGCAAAAGCTGATCAGCTACCTCAATCAATACCCATCCCTCAAAATTGAGATCAGTGGCCATACAGACAATGTAGGAACCGAGGATTACAACCTGGAATTATCAGGCAAGCGTGCTGCATCAGTGTTCCAATACCTTGTAGATGAGGGAATATCACCTGGCAGGCTCGAATCCAAAGGATATGGTTTCTCTTTAGCTGTGGCATCTAATGATACTGAAGAGGGCAGGGCTAAAAACCGCAGGACGGAGTTTAAGGTAGTAGATTACTAGATGCTGGATTCAGGACTCAAGACTCAGGACTCAGGACCCAGGATGAATTGTGATTTGTGATTTTCCCTCTGCATTCTGCATTCCTTGTTCTGCATTCTGCATTCATAAGATAGGTCTTTATTGCTTCTCGTACCCACCCCCAGGTTTGGTGGTTACGGTAAATGTTTGCAGGTGCGCACCCCCTCCCTTGTCAAGGGAGGGGGACGAGGGGTGGGTAAAAAAATGAGACCATTGGCCTCAATATACATTTCTTCGCTTTTCGCTCTTACTTCTTCGATTAATTACTATCTTTGCGCTCACTTTTGAAAACGAGTGGAAACTATGATCAATATTACTTTACCGGATAACTCAGTCAGGCAGTATGAAGAAGGGATTTCTGCTATTGAGATTGCCAGGAGCATCAGCGAGGGGCTGGCCAGGAATGTGCTGGCTGCCAGGGTAGATGATGAGGTTTGGGATGCTAATCGTCCCATTAACAAGGATTCCAGGGTAAAGTTATTGACGTGGAATGACAGGGAAGGTAAAGCCGCCATGTGGCATTCTTCTGCACACCTGATGGCTGAGGCTGTTGAACAGCTTTATCCCGGAGCTAAATTCGGTATTGGCCCTGACATTGAGAATGGCTTTTATTATGATATCGACTTTGGTGAGCAAAGCATCTCCGACAGTGATTTCAAGAAAATTGAGGACCGCATGCTGGAACTTGCCAGGTCCAAACAAAGCTATAATCGCCGGGAGGTGTCCAAGAAGGAGGCAATCAAACATTTCAAGGGTAAGGGTGATGAATATAAGCTTGAGTTGATTGAAGAACTGGAAGATGGGGATATCACTTTTTACGAATCAGGTACTTTCACAGACCTTTGCAAAGGGCCACATTTAGCGGATACCAGCCCGATCAAGGCTGTTAAGGTATTGAGCCTTGCCGGTGCATACTGGCGCGGCGATGAGCACAGAAAGCAATTGACCCGTCTATATGGAATTACATTTCCAAAACAAAAGGAACTGACTGAATTTCTTATTCTGCTTGAAGAAGCAAAGAAGAGGGATCACCGTAAATTGGGGAAAGAACTTGAGATCTTTGCTTTTTCACAATTAGTGGGCTCCGGGTTGCCCCTGTGGCTGCCTAAAGGAGCTGCTTTACGTGAACGCCTGGAACAGTTTCTGAAAAAAATGCAGAAAAAAGCCGGCTATGAACAGGTGATCACCCCCCATATTGCAAAAGTGGAGCTTTTTAAGGTTTCCGGGCACTTCCAGAAGTATGGTGAAGATTCATTTCAGCCTATCTCAACACCCATTGAAGGGGAGGAGTTTTTTCTGAGACCCATGAACTGCCCTCATCATTGCGAAATCTATAAGATCAAACCAAGATCATACAAGGACCTACCTATACGCATGGCCGAATTTGGCACTGTTTATCGTTACGAGCAGAGTGGTGAACTTCACGGATTGACCAGGGTGCGAGGCTTTACACAGGATGATGCCCATATTTTCTGTACCGCTGATCAGCTTAAAGATGAATTTAAAGGGGTAATGGATATTGTTCTGCAGATCTTTAAAGCCTTGGAGTTTAACGATTATATCATTCAAATATCATTAAGGGATCCTGATGACAAGGAAAAGTATATTGGCTCGGATGAGAACTGGGAAAAGGCTGAGAAGGCTATACTTGAGGTGGCTGAAGAATGGGGACTGGAGACTGAGATCATAGTGGGTGAAGCTGCATTCTACGGTCCCAAGATGGACTTCATGGTCAAAGATGCACTGGGAAGGCAATGGCAGTTGGGAACCATACAGGTTGATTATAACCTGCCGGAAAGATTTGAACTGGAATATGTGGGCAGCGATAATGAGAAGCACAGGCCCATCATGATCCACAGGGCCCCATTTGGATCTATGGAAAGATTTGTTGCTGTACTTCTCGAGCATTGTGCCGGAAAGTTTCCCTTATGGCTGACTCCGGATCAGGCTATTGTGTTGCCAATCAGTGAAAAATATCATAATTATGCAAAAAAAGTTTTAAATTTGCTAAATAATTACGAAATTCGCGCCCTTATTGATGAGAGAAGTGAGAAGACAGGTCGCAAAATTCGTGATGCTGAGTTGAACAAGATCCCCTATATGCTTATCGTTGGGGAGAAGGAAGAGCAGGAGGGAACAGTATCCGTGAGGAAACAGGGAGAAGGTGACCTGGGTACATTTACAATTGACAATTTTAAAGATATGATTGACCAGGAAGTTAAGGAAGTACTGGAATAGTATTCACTAATATAGGAGGACAAACAATAGCAACACATTTCAATAAAGGGGGAAGAAGGAGGTTTAACCGCTCACCCCGTAAAAAAGAAGACCCGCACAAGATCAATGAGAGGATCACTGCACCTGTCGTGAGGGTTGTTGGAGACAATGTGGATGTTGGAATTTATAATATCAGGGAAGCCATTATGATTGCAGATGGACAGGGTCTCGACCTTGTGGAAATTTCACCATCAGCCAATCCTCCGGTATGTAAAGTCATTGACTATAAAAAGTTCCTTTACGAGCAGAAGAAAAAGGCCAAAGAGATTAAAGCTAAAACGGCCAAGATTGTAGTAAAAGAGATCAGACTGGGACCCAATATCGATGACCATGATTTTAATTTCAAGTTAAAGCATGCCATTAGGTTCTTGCAGGATGGTGCCAAAGTGAAGGTGGATGTTTTCTTTAAAGGAAGGACCATCATCTATAAAGAAAAAGGAGAATATGTGTTGTTGAGGTTTGCCGATGAGCTTGAAGAATATGGGAAGGTGGAAAGACTTCCAAAATTAGAAGGTAAGCGTATGATCATGATCATCACTCCGAAAAAGTAAATTATTTATTTAAACTATATAAAGCTTTAGTAATGCCTAAAATGAAGACCAAGTCCAGTGCCAAGAAACGATTTTCGTTGACTGGAACCGGTAAGATCAAAAGAAAGCACGCATACAAAAGTCACATTTTGACCAAGAAAACAAAAAAGCAGAAGCGGAACCTGACGTATAAAACTATCGTCGATCCTGCTGATGAAAAGAATGTGCGTGAAATGATTCAGAAGTAAATCGATTGTTTAACTTACTGCCAGCTATAAAGTGTCCGTTGAGCCGGACCGCTGAAGTAAAAATTAGTAATTATGCCAAGATCAGTAAATACAGTAGCTTCAAAGCAACGGCGAAAAAAAGTCATGAAGCAAACCAAAGGTCAGTTTGGCCGGAGGAAAAACGTATGGACCGTTGCAAAAAATGCATATGAAAAAGGTTTGACATATGCATACCGAGACAGGAAAAACAAGAAAAGAAATTTCAGGGCCCTCTGGATCCAGCGTATCAATGCAGGTGTCAGGGAGCACGGTATGTCCTATTCCGTATTTATGGGCAAACTGCATGAAAAAAATATCAGTCTGAGCCGTAAGGTCCTTGCCGACCTGGCGATGAACAATCCCGAAGCGTTTAAAGCGATTGTAGATAAAGTAAAATAGCGTGACGCGTGATGAGAAAGGATATCAAATATCAAACTTCTTCAATCGCCGATCCAGCGACTGCCAGGAAATATTCAAGAGTTGTGCAGCTTTGGATTTGTTGTTGCCGCATTGTTTTAAGGCCTTCATGATCATTTGTTTTTCCATTTCCTCCAGATCCATCTGCTGATGACTTTCCGGCATCCTGCCGTTTTCATCCATCTTACTGACCATGCTGAGTTCAAAATCCTGCCAGGTGAGCTCTTTACCTTCACACAGGATCACTGCCCGTTCGATGATGTTTTTCAATTCCCGTATATTGCCCGGGAAACTGTAATCCCTGAGGTTTTTAGCGATTACCGGGTTGATATAATCAAGGGATTTGCCCAGGTGGTCGACAAAATACTTTACAAAATGGTCTACCAGCAAGGGAATATCTTCTTTGCGTTCTCGCAATGGAGGGATCTCTATGATAAAAGAAGAAATCCGGTGGTAAAGGTCAAGGCGGAATTTATGTTGTTTGACCCGTTGCTCCAGGTTCATGTTTGAAGCTGCCATAATCCTTACGTCAACTTTAATCTCTTTATGTGAGCCTACTTTCATGACCTTTTTCTCATCCAGGATACGCAGCAGTTTTGCCTGCTGGTTTAATGGCATGTCGCCGATTTCATCAAGGAAAAGTGTTCCATGATTCGCGATTTCAAACCATCCGGTCTTATCCTGATCAGCACCGGTAAAGGCTCCTTTTTTGTGTCCGAAGAATTCACTCTCGAAGAGTGCCTCCGGGATAGCAGAACAGTTGACGGTATGAAAATAGTCATCCTTCCTTTTGCTCATATAATGAATCCCCCTGGCTACCAGCTCTTTACCCGTTCCGCTTTCACCGGTGATCAGCACTGTGGTAGGATCTGCTCCGGCAACCTTGTCCATCAATCCAATGATGGATTTTAAAGCCTGGCTTTTGCCGATGATCTGGTGCCCGATGTTTTCCTGTAATTCTTTCGAAAGAAAACTATACTGCTGTTTTACCCTCCTGAGTTTGGTGTGCAGATCGAGAAAGCGTTGTGTCCTGCCGATGGCATTATCGATATCCATCAAACGGAATGGCTTGGGAAAGAAATCAGCTGCACCCAGACGCATGGCATCGATAACAGCGTTCATGTCACCGTGCCCCGACACCATAATAACTTCTATTTCAGGATATTTTTCCTTGACTTTAGCCAGAACCTGCAAGCCATCCATCTCCGGCAGTTGGATGTCCAGGATCATGATGTCAACAGCATTGTTCTCCAATAACTTAAATGCTTCGGAAGGTACGGTGGCTTTTAACACATGAAATGAGCGACCGAGCAGGAACTCTTCGATCTCATCCTGTACTCTCTGCTCATCATCGAGGATCAGTATGTTTAATTTTTCATCCATGCTGTTTGGCCTCTGCTTTTTTAAATTCGGGGATTGATACGGTTACCCTGGTGTATTTCCCCGGCTCACTGTCAGCACTTATGCTTCCCTTCATTTCTTTAATTATGCCATAGATTATGGATAAACCAAGACCCGTACCTGCTTCTGATTTTTTGGTGGTGAAGAAGGGATCAAAGATATTGTCAATTATGTTTTCCGGAATCCCTGTGCCATTGTCTTCTATGCTGATGTGTATATAATCGTCAGCAGCCAGGGTCCGGATGGTGATACGTTTATGATAATAGGCGATTTTTCCCTGCGTTTCTTTCTCATCGACAGCAAATTTGGCATTGGACAGCAGGTTCAGGATGACTTGTTCAAGCTTGTATTTATTTCCAAATGTAAAAAGATCATTGGCAGCCAGTTCAAGGGATAAATTGATGTTGTGATTTTTATATTGAATAGTGATCAGGGACAGGGCATTATTGATCACTTCATTGACTGATACTTTCTCCAGTTTTTCGTCTTGCTGATCCCTGGAGAAGGTCCTGATATGATCAATGATGGTCCGGATCCTGGAGATATCCTGTAGCAGGCTGCTGATCTTTTTCTGGACATACTCTTCTGAAACATCATCATCCAGAAACTTCATAAGCATATTTTCAAGGCCCATCGAAAGACTTCCCAGGGGTTGGTTGATCTCATGGGCCATTCCGGCGGATAGCTCACCGAGCGATTCAAGCTTGGACTTTTGAATCAGCAACTGTTGATGGTTTTTCAGGTTAAGTAATTCCTCCTGTACGCGCTGCTCCAGGTTACGGTTTAGTTCACTGAGCTTATCTGTACTTTCTTTACGTTCTGTAATATCGGTGAGGAAAGTAAGGACTGCCGGTTCACCTTCCCATTCGATGAGATTGGACTTGATCTCACACCATTTGTTTCTTCCACTTTTATCGAGGTACTGTACATCATACCTCTCCGGTACAGAATCTCCCTTTAGCCTCCTCCAGTGGTTATCCAATACCTGTTCCCTGTAATCAGGGTGCAGAAAGTCGACAAAAGGCCTGCCAATGGATTCCTTCGGAAGAAAGCCGGTCATCTCGTATAATTTCGGGTTGATAAAGCGGATGATCCCATTGACGGAAAGCAGGATCCCATCATTGGCGTTCTCAAAGATCTGCCTGTATTTCTCTTCGCTTTCCCGCAACATCAGCTCAACCTGCGACTTTTCATATATCTCGCTTTGCAGGTCCTGTGTCTTCATGTTGATGCGGGTTTCCAACTCATTATTGAGCCTTAGCAGTTCGATCTCCACCTCTTTCCGGTATATCGCAGCACCAAGGATATTGGCAGCTGCCATCAGGGCAGAGATCTCGGGTTCATTCCACCTACGTTCATAACAGCATTCATCAAATCCAATAAAGCCCCACCAGTAGTTGTGTACATGGATGGGAACGACCAGGATAGATTGAATTTCCTGACGTTGCAGCGTCTCCCTTTCGCTATCGGGAAAATCCCTGACCAAACCGTGTAATACATTGCCGCTTTTCAGGATATCGACCCATCTCTCAAATCCATTGGCTTCAAAATAAAAATTTTGCAAGCCCTTATTCTCCAGCACAGCTTTTTTGGATTTATCGGCCCAGACAAATTGCTGACTGGTAAAGACCTCATCATTTTCATCTTCGTAGTTTTGAAAAATATAAACCCGGCTGACTTTCACCGCTGTCCCAAGGCTTTGAAGTACTTTCTTGACAGAGTTGGTTCCGTAATTCAACTTTAAAAATTGTTCTGCAGCGAAACTGACGGACATTAAAATTTCTTCTTTATCTTTCGTATCTTTATTTTTGGCAGGCATGGGCAGTGCTTTATCAATAGTTATGCTAAGTTAACAAAATTTTAAGCCCTAAGTCATGGAGAATCCGATCAATCAATTCAATAATTGGCTGGAAACAGCATTTGAAGAAGGGATAAAGGAAGCCAATACAATGGTTTTATCCACGGTCTCAGAGCTGGGAAAACCATCAGCGCGTATGGTGTTTTTAAAGGGGCACAGCAGCAAGGGACTGCTTTTTTTTACCAATTATAACAGCAGGAAAGCAAAGGACATCATGTCTAATCATCATGCATCGCTTCTGTTCTACTGGAAGGAATTGGAAAGGCAAATCCGTATTGAAGGCATTGTCAGGAAAGCATCAGCTGAAGAATCTGACACATATTTTCATTCAAGGTCCTTTGAAAGCAATTTGAGTGCAATTGCATCACCTCAAAGTGCTGTTATCCCCGACAGGAATTTTTTACTCAACAGGATTGCACTTATAAGGAAAGAAAATACTATTGAAACCCTCCGGAGACCATTATATTGGGGTGGTTTTAAACTCATCCCTGAATATTTCGAATTCTGGCAGGCAGGGGAGGGGAGGTTGCATGATAGGGTCTCGTATACGTTGAAAGATGATGGATGGGAAGTGAATGTACTTGCACCATAGATTATATTGAGGGCTATAGTTTCTTGTTTTTTACCCACCCCACGTCC